>VEPF01000173.1 GCA_012027055.1 Gemmatimonadota bacterium
GAGAACGCGCCGCCGCCGTGGCGGGCCATGCCGCCGTAGCTGTCCACGATGATCTTGCGGCCGGTCACGCCCGCATCCGCGGACGGGCCGCCCTGCTCGAAACTGCCGGATGGGTTGACGATCAGCCTGATGTCCGGGTGGTTCCACCGGCCGAGCGCTTCGGGGAGCAGGACATCGTGCACCCACTCCCTGATCAGCGCCTGGGACACGCCCCGGGCATGCATGGTGGACACGAGCACATCGGTGACGCCCTGCGGGCCTTCCTCATCATAGCGCACCGACACCTGGGTCTTGGAGTCCGGCCGCAGCCAGGCCACGCTCCCATCGTGCCGGTGCCGGGCCATGATGCGGGCGAGCGTGTGCGCCAGCAGGATGGGCAGGGGCATCAGCTCGGGGGTCTCGTCGGTGGCGTAGCCGAACATGATGCCCTGGTCGCCGGCACCCTGCTCGGCCTCTTCCTCGCCCTCGCGGTTGACCGCGGCGCCGATCTCGCGCGCCTGCTCCGTGAGCAGCGTCTGGATGACGATGCGGTCCGCGCTGAAGGCCTGCTCGGGGTCCGTGTAGCCGATCGCGCGGACGGCCGCACGCGCGACCGCGGGCGCGTCCACTTTCGCCTGCGAGCTGATCTCGCCGGCCAGGATCAGGTTGCCTTCCTTGACCAGCACCTCGCAGGCCACGTGGGCCTGCGGGTCCTGCGCGATGTGCGCGTCCAGGATGGAATCGGCGACGAAATCGGCGACCTTGTCCGGGTGCCCTTCGGAAACGCTCTCGGAGGAGAAGATGTAGCTGAACTTCTCGGCGTCGAACGTGGCCATGCGCGTGCCTCGGCTGAGTGTGCCCTGTGCCGATCGCGGGCCGCGCCTCATGACGCGCGGGGCCCACGATCGCTCCAATCGCGGGCCCCGTTCCCCGCGACTTAGACGGATTTCGCAATGGAACCCGGACGCGGCCCGTCAAGTCGGGGAAATCGCCGCGTCGGGATCGAGTCTAGCGGAAGCGTCGGACGGGGGCAAGCCGCGCTCCGGTCGCGTCCGCGGCAGAAAGTCACGGGCGCATCACCCGGCCGCGGCGACCTCCTCGCTGGCGCCGTGCGCGTGCGTCCGGCCCGGCATGCCACCGGCCCGCAGGTAGAACGCTTCCGTGTACTGCTGCACCATGCGATGCGTGTTGAAGAACGGCACCAGCTCGCGCATGGTGGCGCGCATGCGCTCGCACCAGCGGTTCGGGATGGCGCGCAGGTCGCGCTCGTAGAAGAGCGGGATGACATCGTGCTCGAGCAGCTCGAAGAGCGCGTTCGCATCCTCCTCGTCCTGCCCTTCCGCCCAGTGCTGCGGCGCTTCGATGCTCCAGCCGGGCGGTTCCGCCAGGTGGTTGTGCTCCGCCCATGCCTCGGCCCACCAGCCGTCCGGGATGCTCAGGTTGAGCGCGCCGTTGGCGGCCGCCTTCATGCCGCTGGTGCCGCTCGCCTCGTAGGGACGGCGGGGCACGTTCAGCCACACGTCCGCTCCCGACACCAGGGAGCGGGCGAGCTCCACGTCGTATCCTTCCAGGAACACGAAGTGGCGGCGGACCCGCGGATCGCTCGACCACGCGTGGATCTGCCGCAGGTTCTCCTTGCCGGGCTCATCGCGCGGGTGCGCCTTGCCGGCGAAGATGAACTGCACCGGGCGGTCCCAGCTGGTGAGCAGCCGGCGCAGGCGCTCCGGCTGGGAGAGCAGCAGCGTGGCGCGCTTGTAGGTGGCGAAGCGGCGCGCGTAGACGATGGTCAGCACATCGGGATCGAGGACGTCGCACGCCCAGTCCGCCGGCTCCCCGCGGCGGCGCAACTGTTCCGTGAGCTCGCGGCGTGCGACCTCGATCAGGCGCGCGCGCTGCGCGCTGCGCACAGCCCACAGCTCGTGACCCAGCACGTGCGCGGCGCGCTGCCAGCGCACCTGGTCCGTCTCGTCCCGCCACTCCCGGCCTATGTGCCGGTCGTAGAGCGCGGCCATGGGCGGGGCCACCCAGGTGGCCAGGTGCACGCCGTTGGTGATGTGGCCGATGGGCACTTCCGGTTCCTCCAGGTCATCCCACACGCCCCGCCACATCCGCCGGCTCACTTCCCCGTGCAGCCGGCTCACGCCGTTGCGCCGCGAGGACAGCCGCAGCGCCAGC
This sequence comes from Gemmatimonadota bacterium, assembly GCA_012027055.1. Classification (GTDB taxonomy): domain Bacteria; phylum Gemmatimonadota; class Gemmatimonadetes; order Longimicrobiales; family RSA9; genus VEPF01. The sequence goes on from VEPF01000173.1 coordinate 2,155, forward strand.
AGCGTCATGTTGAAAGACTCGCACTCGTCGGTCCCGTCGTGCCGCCCGAGCGCCAGGAACCGCTCCCAGGGCGCGCCCATCTCCCACACGTAGCCGCCCAGGTAGCGCTTGAGCAGCTCGGCCGGGAAGAAATCGTGACCCGCCGGGACCGGCGTGTGCGTGGTGAAGACGACGTCCTGCGCGAACCGCCCCGCCGTCTCCGCCAGCGCCGTGTGCTCGGCGCCGGTCGCCTGCTGCACCCGCTCCACGCCCGCGAACGCAGCGTGGCCCTCGTTCAGGTGGATGGTGGTGGGCGCGATGCCCAGCGCGGCCAGCGCCCGCATGCCCCCGATCCCAAGCACGATCTCCTGCTGCAGCCGGTGCTCCGCGTCCCCGCCATAAAGGCGGTCCGTGATGCGGCGCTCTTCCGGCGGGCGGGCGGGCAGGTCCGTGTCCAGCAGGTAGAGCGGCACCCGCCCGACATCGGCGCGCCAGACCCGCGCCAGCCCCTGGTGGTCGCGAAACGGGAACGGTACCAGCAGCGGCGTGCCGTTCGCATGCTGCTCCAGGGTCAGCGGCAGCCGCTCGAACTCCATGGCCGGGTAGGCCTCGCGCTGCACTCCGGCCGCATCCACCTGCTGCTCGAAGTAGCCCTCGCGATAGAGCAGCCCGACCGCCACCAGCGGCACCCCCAGGTCGCTCGCGGATTTCAGGTGGTCACCCGCGAGCACGCCCAGGCCGCCCGAGAAGATGTGCAGGCACTCCGTGACCGCGAACTCGGCGGAGAAATAGGCTACCAGGAGATCGGACCCGGCATGCGTCCGCTCGAACCACGTGCCCCCGCCCTCCAGGTACGCCCGCAGGGCTTCCGCCAGCTCCGCCGCCACGGCCACCAGCATGGAATCCTGCGCCCGCTCCTCCAGCGCCGCCTCGCCCAGTTCCTGCAACAGGCACACCGGGTTGTGCTGCGTCCGGCGCCAGACCGCGGGGTCGAGCCGGGCGAACAGGTCCCAGGTCGGTTTGTGCCAGGAAAAACGCAGGTTCCGCGAGAGGAATTCCAGGTTCTCGCGGAACCGGGCGTGGCCCAAGGCCGGATTCTCAGAATCGGACATGATCATATCCTGCCCGCGCGCGCTTCCGCGCTCGGTATCCGTCAACAGAATCTGCCGGTGCTTTCGGAGCACTACCGGGGAGCCATTCTCCTACTTTGGCATCCTCAATACCCCGCGGGCAAGAGACCGGCCCGGCCGCCGCACTCCCGAGTACGGCGGCCGGGTCAGGTCCTTTCAGTCCGCGCCTACCGCGGCCGGCTGGCTGGCCTCGGCGCCTTGCGGCGCGGCCGGCCTGCGGCCGGTCAGGAAGATCAGCGCCCGCTCGGCGGCGGTATTGAAGATCAGGTAGGCGCTGGGCACCACGAAGAGCGTGAGCAGGGTGGAGATGCTCATGCCGCCGACCACGGCGATGGCGAGCGGCTGCATCAGCTCGGAGCCCTGGCCGCTGCCGAGCGCGAGCGGGAGCCTGCCGAACACCGTGGTGAGCGTGGTCATCAGGATGGGCCGGAGCCGGACGGCGCCGGCTTCCACCACGGCCCGTTCGCGCGAGTAGCCATGCTCGCGCCGGCCCTGTTCCGTGTACTCGACGAGCAGGATGGCGTTGTTGACCACGATTCCCGCGAGCAGGATGATCCCGAGGAGCACGGGCGCGCTCAGGGTGGTGCGGGTCAGGAACAGCAGCACGCACACGCCGATGAGCGAGAGCGGGATGGCCGTGATGATGACGAACGGATTGACGAAGCTCTCGTACTGCACGGCCATGACCACGAAGACCAGGAAGATGGCGAGCACCACCACGATGGTGAGCTGGCGGTTGTTCTCGCGGATGGCCTCTTCCTCGCCGCCGTAGACGAGCCCGTACCCGTCGGCGAGCTGGATGCCGGCGAGCCGGCCGCGAATCGAGTCGTTCACCTCCCCGACCGAGGCGATGTCGTCGAGCACCTCGCCGGTGAGCCGGAAGACGCGGTTCTGGTTCTCGCGCAGAATGGTGGTCGGGCCGAGCGTGGTGTAGACCCTGGCGACGTCCCGCAGGTAGATCGGCTGCCCGCCGGTGCTGCCCGGGAACAGGGCCACGGAGCCGACGTCTTCGGGGGTGGCGAACTCTTCGCGCGGCAGCCGGACGCGCAGGTCGTACTCCTGGTTGCCCGAGGTGAAGCGGGTGGCGATGGTGCCGTCGAGGGCGGTGCGCAGCGTCTGGCCCACCGTGGCCACGTTCAGCCCCAGGTAGGAGGCCCGTTCCCGGTCCAGCTCGACGGCGAGCTGGGGGGAAGCCTCGTCCGCCGACGGATTGAGCTGCTCGAGCCCGGGGATGCCGCGTGTGCGCAGCATGATCTCCTCGCCGATGGCGCGCAGCTCGTTGAGGTCGTCGCCGGTGATGGTGATGGCGACGTCGCTGCCGGCCATGTTGGTGCGCAGCCCGCGGATGCTGGGCGGGCGCACGGAGATGCGCGCGCCCGGGAACCCGCGCGCATCGATCCGGTCCTGCAGCTGCTGCACCCACGCGCCGGCGGTCATGCCGCCCCGTTCCTTCGGCCCGGCCAGCACGATGGAGATGTTGCCGCGCCCGGCGGTCTCGCTGGTGCTGCCGCCGAACCCCATGCCGCCGGCGGTGGCGAACTGGCTCACCACCCCGGGCATCTTGCGGACCATGTCCTCGATCTCGAGGGTGATGACGTTGGTCTGTTCCGCCGACGCGCCCGGCTGGAGGCGGATCATCACGCCCACGTTGCCGTCATCGACCTGCGGCAGGAACTGGCTCCCGAGCCCGCGGATCAGGAAGCTGGCGCCGAAGAGCAGGAGCACGGCCGAGCCGAGCACGGTCCACGGGTGGTGCACGATGGGGGGCGCGATCCGGCGGTAGAAGCCGCGCAGCCAGCGCATGCCGTTGTCCACCGCGACCAGCGGCTTCCAGCGATTGATGCCACTCGAGAAGCGCACCTTGCCGAGCTGCGCCGCCAGCATGGGCACGAGCGTGAGGGCCACGCCCAGGGATGCCAGGATGGCGAACGAGATGGTGAGGATCAGCTCGCGGAAGATGAGGGCGGCCAGGCCGCTGATGAGGAGGAACGGCACCACTGCCGCCAGGTTGGTGAGGGTGGAGGCGATGACCGGGCTGGTCACCTCGTTGGCGCCCTCGTGAGCGGCGTCCTCCACGTCCTCGTTCCCTTCCTCCTTGTGGCGGAAGATGTTCTCGAGCATCACGATCGAGTTGTCGACCAGCATGCCGACGCCCAGCGCCAGCCCTCCCAGCGACATGATGTTGAGCGTCAGGTGGCTCGCGCCCATGAGCGCGAATGCCGCCATGATCGCGAGCGGGATGGCCAGCCCGATGATGAGCGTCTTGCGCAGCGAAGCCAGGAAGAGGAATACCACCAGCATGGCCAGGCCCGCGCCCATCAGGGCGGCGGTGCTCACCGAGTTGACCGAGTTGCGGATGAAGTCCGCCTGATTGCTGATGACCTGGTACTTGATGTCGCCGGGAATGAACTGGGATGCGCCCAGATTCTTCAGCCGCGCATCGACACCCTCCGCCACGGTCACGGTATTGGCGTTCGGCTGCTTGCGGATGGTCATGCGCACGGCCTGGACGCCATCGAGCCGGGCCCAAAGGCGCTGCTCGCGGTGCGTGTCGCGCACGGAGGCCACCTCAGTGAGCGGCACCCGGCCGCCACCCCTCACGGGCAGCAGCACGGTCTCGACGTCCTTGACGGAGCGGAACTTGCCCGCAGTCTTGCCTACCAGCTCGCGGGTCGGCGAGGTGATGCGGCCGGCGGCCACGTCCTGGTTGGCGGAGCGGACCGCGTCGATCACCTGCGAGACGGTGAGCCCGTAGGAGCGGAGGCGCTCCTGGTCGAGTGTGACCTGGATCTCGCGGACCAGCCCGCCGGAGATGTCGACCGAGGCCACGCCCTCGATGGTGAGGAGCTGCGGCTGCAGCCGGTACTCGACCCAGTCGCGCAGCGAGACCAGGTCGCGGGTGGCGGATGAGAATGCGACGTCGTAGATCGGCGACTGCGATGGGTCGAACTTGAAGATGGTGGGCGCATCCGCTTCATCGGGCAGCGCGCCTCTCGCCCGCTCCAGGTTCTTGGCCGCGTCCTGGAGCGCGAAATCGACGTCGGTGCCGTAGGCGAACGTGAGGTTCACGCCCACGCTCCCCTCGCGCACCTCGGTCTCCATGCGCGTGACGTTCTCCGTGGTCGCGAGCGCGGACTCCAGCGGCTTGGCCACGGTCTCTTCCAGCACCTGCGGCTCCACGCCGCGATTGCTCACGTTGGCGCGCAGGTTCGGGTAGACGATGCTGGGCAGGAGGTCGAGTGGCAGCCCGCGCAGGAAGAAGAGGCCCAGCACCAGGATGACCGACACCAGCATGAGGGTGCCGATCGGGCGCCGGATCGCCGTGCTGGCGATCCCGCGATGCTCCTTCCAGTTGCGGCTCATCGGGCGCCTCCCCGGGGACTGGCCGGAGCGCCGCCTCCGGCGTTCGCGGCGTCGGCACCCGGCCGGGCGCCGGCCGGGTCCGCGCCTCCGGGCGCCGGTCCGCCATCCGCCCCGACCGCCCGCACGGTCATGCCATCGCGCAGGGTATTGCCGCCCACCACCACGATCTGCTCGCCTTCGTTCAGGCCGTTCCTGATCTCCACCATGCCGCGCGAGTCGAGTCCGGTCTCGACCGTGCGCCGGACGGCCTTGCCGTCCTGCACCGAGAACACCGCCTCATTCCCCTGGGCGCCGATCAGGGCGGAGGCCGGGATGAGCAGCACGTTGTCGTGCGTCGAGAGCGCGAACTCGACGCGCGCCAGGAAGCCGGGGCGCACCAGCGCGGCGCTGGCCGGATCGATCACGACCTCGACCGGCACCAGCCGGGTGGTCGGATCGCCGGACGGGAAGATGCGCCGGATGTGGCCGGTCAGCTCGCGCCCGGGCAGCGCATCGAGCTGCAGGGTGACCGGGCCGCCGGTCTTGAGCTCGACCACGTCCAGCTCGGAGACTCCCGCGCGGACTACGAGGCTGGAGATGTCGGCCAGGTTGAAGAGACGAGCGTTGGTGGAGACGACGTCGCCCGATTCCACGAGCTTCTCCGTGATCACGCCCGCGATCGGCGCCCGCACGGTAGCATAGCCGGCGCGCGTGCGCAGCTGGTCGAGCTGCGACTTCGCGGCCGCGTACGCGGTGCGGTCGCGCTCGTACTCGGGAACCGTGATCACTTTCCGCTCGCGCAGCTGCTCGGAGCGCTGGAAGGCCGCCTCCGCCACCTGGAACGAGGCCTCGGCAGCCGCCAGCTGCGCGCTGATCTCGCGGTCGTCCAGCCGCGCCAGCGCCTGGCCCGCGCGCACTCGGGCGCCCACCTGCACGAGCACCGCGAGCAGCGCCCCCGCCAGCAGGCTGTCCACGCCGATGGTGCGGATCGGCTCGACCGTGCCGGACACGGTCGCCGTGCGCGCGATCGAGCCCCGCGTCACGGCGCCGAGCTGCACCGGCGTCACGCGCGCTGCGCTGCCCGGACCGCCCATGCCCCCCCCCATGCCGCACCGACCGCCGCCGCCGGGCTTGCCCGCATTGCCGCCTCCGGCCGCCTCGCCGTTCGGGCTGGCCGAGCCGCCGCCGCACGCCGACGTGTATGCCGCGAGCAGGAGTGTGAGCGCCGCCAGGCGCGTGCTCCGAGTAGTCATCACGGGTTCATCCCTGCAGTAGCCGGGTCAATGTAGGGCGCGCGCGGGCCCCCGCCGCGCCCCCCA
>VEPF01000127.1:0-6409 GCA_012027055.1 Gemmatimonadota bacterium
GGGCAACGCCTGGGCGACGGACTTCCCGAAGGCGGACCTGCAGTTCCTGACGGTCCTGCCGCGGCTGCTGCCTACCATCGACCTGTACCCGTCGGAGCACCCGGTCCGGTTCACCGCCCCGGAGCTGCGCCGCTATCCGTTCGCGTATGCGGTCGAAGTCTCGAACATGCGCCTGGACACGGCGGAGGTCCGCGGCCTGCGGGAGTACCTGCTGGCCGGCGGCTTCCTGCTGGTGGACGATTTCTGGGGCACGCGGGAGTGGGAGGCGTTCGAGTACCAGCTGCGGCAGGTGTTCCCGGAGCGGGCCATCGTCGAGCTGCCGCCCGATCACCCGATCTTCCACACGTACTACGAGATCGACAAGGTCGAGCAGGTGCCGAACGTGGACAACATCTGCTTCCGCGGCCAGACCTGGGAGCAGGACGGTTACGAGCCGCACGTGCGCGCCGTGCTCGATGACGCGGGCCGGGTGATGGTGCTCGTCAGCTGGAACTCCGATCTGGGCGATGCCTGGGAATGGGCGGAGCAGTCCTGCTATCCGCTCGAGTACTCGACTTACGCCTTCCAGCTCGCGGTCAACACCATCGTGTACGCCATGAGCCGCTGACGAACGGGACGGCATGGAATCGTTCGGGCACCTGTTCACCTTCCTGTTCAAGTACCGGCCCGCGCTCTTCGAGCAGGGCCGGCTGGTGCTGCGCCCGCCCGTGCCCCCGGCGCTCATCGTGCTGCTCGCGCTGGCCATTGCCGCGGTCGTGGTCTTCACGTACCGGCGGGCGCGCGGCAAGGCGAGCCGCGCGGACCGCCTGGTGCTGGCGGTCCTGCGCATCGGTGTGGTCGCGCTGCTGACGTTCGCGCTGCTGCGTCCCACGCTGCTGCTCTCGAGCGTGGTACCGCAGCAGAACTACCTGGGCATCCTGCTCGATGATTCGCGCAGCATGGGCATCCCGGATGCGCGCGGCGAGGCCCGCGGCGCGCGCCCGGTCACGGCGTTCACGGACGGGGACAGCCCGCTGCTGCGCGCGCTCGCCGAGAAGTTCCAGCTCCGGTATTTCCGTTTCGCCACCCAGGCGCGGCGCTTCGAGCCGGGCGAGCCGCTGGCCTTCGAGGGCGGCGGTACGCGCCTGGCGCCGGCCCTGTCGGCCGCGCGCGCGGATCTCGGTGCGCTGCCGCTCTCCGGCCTGGTGCTGGTCACCGATGGCGCCGACAACGCCGCGCTGGGGTTGAGCGAGACGCTGCTCTCGCTGCGGGCGGCGGGCGTGCCGGTGTTCGCGGTGGGGGTGGGCGAGGACCGTTTCGCGCGGGACATCGAGCTGAACCGCGTCACCGTCCCGCGCCGCGCGCTGCGCGGCTCCGCCCTGGTGGTGGACCTGCTGGTCTCGCAGACCGGCTTCGGTGACCGCACGGTGCCGCTGCAGGTGGAGGATGACGGCCGGATCGTGGCGTCGCAGGACGTCGTCCTGCCCCGCGAAGGGGAACCGGGCGCGGTGCGGGTGAGCTTCACGCTGGCCGAGCCGGGCGCGCGCCGGGTGCGCTTCCGCATCCCGCCGCAGGACGGCGAGCTGCTGGCGGAGAACAACGAGCAGGAAGCGGTCATCGTGGTACGCGCCGGCCGCGAGAAGATCCTGTACTTCGAGGGCGAGCCGCGCTGGGAGCTCAAGTTCCTCCGGCGGGCCGTGGCGGCGGACAGCAACCTGCAGGTGGTGGGGCTGCAGCGCACCGCCCCCGGCAAGTACCTGCGGCTGGACGTGGACAGCGCGGGCGAGCTGTTCGGCGGCTTCCCGCGGACGCGCGCGGAGCTCTTCCAGTACCGCGCCCTGGTGCTGGGCAGCATCGAGGCCAGCTACTTCGCGCACGACCAGCTGCAGATGATCGCGGACTTCGTCGCGGTGCGAGGCGGCGGATTGCTGGCGCTGGGTGGGCGCGCCGCGCTCGCGGAAGGCGGCTACGCCGGCACTCCGGTAGCCGACGTCCTGCCCCTCGAGCTCGATGCGCGCTGGCTCCGCGACAGCCTCTACTTCACGGAGCTGGCGGTGCGCCCCACGCCCGCCGGGCTGGCGCACCCGGCCACCCGCCTCTGGGGCGCTGTGGACTCGGCCGCGCGCTGGGAGCGGCTGCCGCCGCTCAGCAGCGTGAACCACGTGGGCAGCCACAAGCCGGGCGCGAACGCGCTGCTCACCGGGCGGAGCGAGAGCGGTGGCGACCAACCGGTGCTCGCGTTCCAGCGCTATGGCCGCGGCCTCGCACTGGCGCTGCCGGTGCAGGACACGTGGCTCTGGCAGATGAGCGCGGACATCCCGCTCGATGACCACACCCACGAGCAGCTCTGGCGGCAGCTGCTGCGCTGGCTGGTGAGCGACGTCCCGGACCGCCTGGTGGCCGCTACGCCCGTCGATCACGCCGCCCCGGGCGAGCCCGTGCGCATCAACGCCAGCGTCGCGGACGAGCGCTTCCTGCGCGTCAACGACAGCCGCGTGACGGCCTCGATCACCACCCCGCTGGGCGGGTCGCTGGAGGTGCCGCTCGACTGGACGCTCGACCTGGATGGCGAGTACCGCGGCAGCTTCACGCCCACCGATCCCGGGTTCTACGAGATCCGGGTGCGCGCCGAGCGCGCGGGCGGCACCACCGCGAGCGCGCCGACCTACGTCAACGTGGCGGAGAGCAGGGCGGAGTACTTCGGCGCACAGCGCCGCCAGCCGCTGCTGCGCCGCATTGCCGATGAGACCGGCGGCCGCTACTACGATGCCGCGGCCAGCGACGGGCTGGCGGAAGACATCACCTACGCGGGCCGGGGCGTGACCGTGCCCGAGGAACGCGAGCTGTGGGACATGCCGGTCCTGCTGCTCGCCGCGCTCGCGCTGCTCGCGGGCGAGTGGAGCTTCCGGCGGCTGAGGTCGCTGGCATGACCGCCCGCCCGTCGCGTCGCCGCCGCCGGCCGGGACTCGCGCCGGCGCTGTTGCTGGCGCTGCTCGCCGCCGCCCCGGCGCGCGCGCAGCAGACCCACCTGCTGGTGGTGAGCGGCCTCTCCGGCGAGCCGCGCTTCGCGGCCGACTTCGAGAGCTGGACGCGCCAGCTGACCACGACCGCGGTGCAGGCCGGCGTGCCCGCCGCCAACATCGGTACGCTCTCCGAGCAGGCGCCGGGCGCGCGCCAGTCCACGCGCGCCAACGTGCTGGGCGCGGTGCAGGCGCTGGCGGCGCGCGCCGGCGGCGCCGACGAGGTGCTGATCGTGCTCTTCGGGCACGGCAGCGAGAGCGGCGGCGAGGCGCGCCTCAACCTGACCGGCCCGGACCTGACCGCGCGCGACCTGGCCGCGGCCCTGGCGGCGGTGCGCGCGCGCCGCATCACCATCGTCAACACCGCCAGCGCGAGCGGCGCGTTCCTCAAGCCGCTGGCCGGACCCAACCGCATCGTGATCACCGCCACGAAATCCGGCGCGGAGCAGAACGAGACCATGTTCCCGCGCTTCTTCGTGGCCGGGCTCACGGGCGCGGCCGCGGACACGGACAAGGACGGGCGGGTCTCGTTCCTCGAGGCCTTCGACTACGCGCGCCAGGAGACCGAGCGCGCCTACACGTCCACCCGCCGGCTGCAGACGGAGCATCCGCTGCTGGAGGCGGACGGCGATGGCGTGGGCGTGCCCGCGCCCAGCGCGCGCGAGGGCGATGGCGCGGTCGCCGCGCTCGCGGTCCTCGGCGCCCCGGCCCTTCCGGCCGGCGCGCCCGCGGCGGCCGGCGAGGAACTGCGCGCGCTGCAGGCGGAGAAGCAGCGGATCGAAGCCGCACTGGCGGACCTGCGCGGGCAGCAGGCCCGGCTGCCGGCGGCGGAATACCAGCAGCGGCTCGAGCAGCTGCTGCTCGATCTGAGCCGGAACGGCCAGGCCATCCGCCGGCTGACAGGAGGCGGCTCGTGAAGCGCGCCTGCGGCTGGCTCGGCAGCCTGGCCGGCGCCGTGGTGCTCGCGGCCGCGCTGGCCCAGCCCGCGTGCGCACGGCAGCAGGCGCAGGAGCGCGCGGATGGCACTCAGGAGTCGGCGCCCCCGGAGGTGGCGGCGTGGCAGCAGCGGCTGGCCGCGGCACAGCAGCGCGCGGCCGGTGCGCCGCAGGATGTCGGCGCGCAGCGCGCGCTGGTGCGCCTGCTGCTGCTGCTCGGCCGCGCCGGGGATGCGGAGCGCGCGGCGCGCGTGAGCGATTCGCCCGAGCTCGCCACCGTGCTCGGGCAGGCCCTGGCCGCGCGCGGCGAGCTGGCGGAAGCGGAGCGGTCGTTCCGGCGCGCGCTCTCCGGCAACGCCTCCGACGCGCTGCTGGCCAGGTACCACCTGGGGCTGCTGCTGCAGGCGCGCGGCGAGGACCAGGCCGCGTTCGCGGAGTTCGAGCGCATCGCGGACACCAGGCGCGCCGGCGCCGGCGCCGACCGGCTGCTCGCGATCGCGGGCGCGCTCCGCCAGCTGGGCCGGCGCGACACGGCGTACTTCCAGCAGGCCATCGACGTCTACGAGGCGGCCACGCGGGCGGACCCGGCCGATATGACTGCCCGGCTGGAAGAGGCGGACCTGTTCCTGGAGAAGTACAGCAGCACGCTGGCCTACGAGCTGATCGCCGAGGTGCTGCAGCCGCTGCCGGGGCAGCCGGACGCGCTGGTGCTGCGGGCGCGGGCCAAGGAGTTCGACGGCAGCGACTCGGCGCTCGTGATCGTGCGCCGGGCGTTGGCCATCGCGCCCGAGCACGTCGGGGCGCGCGTGTTCCACGCGCAGCTGCTGCTGGGCCTCGAGGATTATCGTGCGGCCGAGGCCGAGGCGGAGCGCGCCCTGCGCGCCAACCCCGCGTCGCTCGAGGCGCTCACCGTGCTCGCGGCGACGCAGCGGCTGGCCGGCGACGAGGGCGCGTTCCAGGCCACGGCCGGGCGCGTGCTCGCGCGCCATCCGCGCTACGCCGCGTTCTACGTCACCGCCGCGGAGCTGGCCGTGCGCCAGCGCCGGTACCAGGAGGCGTCGGAGCTGGCCGGGCGCGCCGTGCAGCTGGACAGCACGGACGCGAGCGCGTACGCGGCGCTGGGCATGAACCAGTTCCGGCTCGGAGAGGTGGCGGCCGCGAAGGTCACGCTCGAGCGCGCGTTCGCGGGCGACCCGTACAACGCCTGGGTCAAGAACACGCTCGACCTGCTCGACACCTACCCGGAGTACCAGGAGCGCGCGGGCCCGCGCACGCGGCTGCTCCTGCACCGCTCCGAGGCGGACCTGCTGCAGCTCTACCTGCAGCCGCTGCTGGAGGCGGCCATCGATTCGCTGGCGCGGCACTACCACTACCGGCCGGCCGGGCCGGTGCGCGTCGAGGTCTTCCCGCGCCACGCGGACTTCTCGGTGCGCACGCTCGGCCTCACCGGCCTGGGCGCCCTGGGCGTCTCCTTCGGCGACCAGCTGGTCATGGACTCGCCCGCGGCCCGCGACCCCGGCGAGTTCAACTGGGGGGCCACGCTCTGGCACGAGGCCGCGCACACCTTCACGCTCGGCGCCTCTCGCCACCGCGTGCCGCGCTGGCTCACGGAGGGGCTGTCGGTGTTCGAGGAGCGGCGGGCCCGGCCCGGCTGGGGCGCGCAGCTCACGCCCTCCTTCGTGCAGGCGTACCTGGAGCAGCGCACGCTGCCTGTGAGCCGGTTGAACGAGGGCTTCGTCCGCCCGCAGTACCCGGAGCAGGTGCAGCACTCGTACTACGAAGCGTCGCTCGTGGTCGAGTACATCGTGCAGCGGCACGGCCCGGACGCGATCGGCCGGCTGCTGCGCGCGTATGCCGATGGCCGGCGCAGCGAGCAGGTCGTGAGCGACGTCCTGAAGCAGTCGCCCGCCGCGCTCGACGCCGCGTTCGACGGCTGGGTCCGGGAGCGGTTCCGGAAGCAGTTCCAGGCGCTCACCGGCAGCGAGCAGGAGCCGCCGCCCTATATGCGGGCCATCGCCGAGGCGCGGCGGCGGCTGGGCAGCGGCGACGTCGCCGGGGCGCGCCAGCAGCTCGCGGCAGCCCGGGACGCGGTCCCCGACGTGGCGGTGCCCGGCAGCCCGTATCACCTGCTCGCCGATCTCTACGAGCAGGCGGGCGACCGGGCCGGCGCGGCCGCGCAGCTGGAGCAGGCGCTGCTCCACAACGACGCCGATCTCGAGGCCATGAAGCGCGTCGCCCGGCTGCGCTTCGCGCTCGGCGATACCGCGCGGGCCGCGGCCGCGTTGGAGCGCGCCATGTACGTGCACCCCTACGACGTGGCGCTGCACCAGCAACTCGCGCAGGCGTACGGCGCGCTGCGGCGCGGGCCGGATGCGGTGCGGGAGCGGCGCGCGGTGGTCGCGCTCCGGCCCGTGGACCTGGCGGACGCGCGCTACCAGCTGGCGCTCGCCCTGGTCGCGGCCGGAGCGCCGGCCG
>VEPF01000127.1:6419-7915 GCA_012027055.1 Gemmatimonadota bacterium
CTGCACCAGCAACTCGCGCTGGCGTACGGCGCGCCGCTCCCGCTCCGCATCCGGCCCGCGCCGAGGTGCTGCGCGCGCTCGAGATCGCGCCCAGTTTCGCGGCCGCGCAGGACCTGCTGCTCCGCCTGAGCGGAGGCGGCTCGTGAAGGCGGCATACGGCCTTGGCGCAGTCGCGCGCGCGGCTGCGGGCGCGGGCGTGGCGCCCGCGGGCGGCCCGGCCGGCCCCGGGTTCGCGGACCGCGCCGCGCCGGCACGCCCCGTCCGGGCCGCGGATTCCGTGGGGAGCGCCGCCCCGCGCCAGGAGAAGGACTATCCCTTCGCCCCGTGGGACGGCCGCTTCGTGTTCGTGCGCATCTACTTCGATGCGTCGGACGCACCCGGTGACCGCAGCTTCGGCGGCGGGTTCGGCGGGCGCCGGGGCTTCCGCCGCGGCTGCGGCCGGGAAGCCTGCTGGCACCACGACTATCCGTACGCCGAGACCAACCTGACGGCCCTCCTGGGCGAGATCACCGAGCTGCGTCCCTTCGTCGGCGGCAACGTGATCCGCGCCAGCGACCCCATGCTGCACCGCTTCCCGCTGGCCTGGCTGGCGGAGCCGGGGCACTGGACGCCGGATGAGCAGGAAGTGGCCAACCTGCGCTCGTACCTGCTCCGGGGCGGCTTCATCATCTTCGACGACTTCGGCGGCGGCGACACGCAGCACCTGATGACGCAGCTGCAGCGCATCGTGCCCGAGCTGCGCCCCATCCGGCTGGACGGCTCCGAGCCGATCTTCCACGCGTTCTTCGAGATCGCGCCCGCGAACCTGCAGCTGCACAGCTACCGGGCCATGCGCCAGGACGAGAGCTACTGGGGCTACTTCGAGGACAACGACAAGAGCCGGCGGCAGCTGGCGATCCTGGACGCGGACAACGACATCGGCGAGTTCATCGAGTACAACGATACCGGGTTCTCGCTGGTGGACATGACCAACGAGGCGTACAAGCTGGCGGTCAACTACATCATGTATGCCCTGACCCACTGAACGGGGCTCAACCTGGCGCAAGGAGCGATCGTGGCGACCGCAGGGAACGAGGTGCGGCTGAGCGAGCAGGACGACATCCTGCTGGCGGACCGCATGAAGGTTGGGGCGGAGCGGATCCGGGCCGAGCTGAAGAAGCTGATCGTCGGCCAGGATGACGTCATCGAGCACCTGCTGCTCTCGCTGTTCGTGGGCGGCAACTCGCTCATCGTGGGCGTGCCCGGGCTGGCCAAGACGCTGCTGGTACACTCGCTCGCCCAGGTGCTGAGCCTGAAGTTCGCGCGCATCCAGTTCACGCCCGACCTGATGCCCTCGGACATCACCGGCACCGACATCATCCAGGAAGCCCCGGCCACGGGCCGGCGGGAGATGGTGTTCGCGCCCGGGCCCGTGTTCGCCAACATCGTGCTGGCGGACGAGATCAACCGCACCCCGCCCACGACCCAGGCGGCGCTGCACGAGGCCATGCAGGAGC
>VEPF01000076.1:0-1234 GCA_012027055.1 Gemmatimonadota bacterium
GTGCAGTCCGCAAGGCCAGCCGACAGGTAGCGCACGGCACCCGTGCCCTCGGCCGGCGCGGCGAGGATCTGCTGGACCGGGGGTCGGCTGCGCTGGCCGAGCTGCGCCGCGAAGCCGCCCGGATCGTGGACCAGACCCGGCGCGAACTGGAGGACGTCGCGCAGAGCAGCGTCAAGCACGCCCGCGGCACAGTGCGCCGCGCCCGGCGGCGTTTCGCCTAGGCAGGTCGCGATTGCGAGCGCCGCTGCTTCGTGCCGCCGCGCTGTGCCTGATTGCCGGCCTGGCGGTCCTCTTCCTGCCCGCACCCGCGGCAGCGTTCGGCCCCGCCACGCACGTCTTCCTCGGGCGGCAGTTGCTGGATGCGCTGTTCCTGCTGCCCGAAACCGTGGGTCGCCTGCTGCACGCTTACCCGCAGAGCTTCCTGTACGGCTCGGTCGCGGCCGACATATCGTTCGCCAAGAAGTACGTTCCGGCCGGACGGCACAGTCATTTCTGGCACGTTGGCGAGGAGATCCTGCACGCGGCCGGCAACGACCGGCTGCGCGCCGTGGCGTACGGGTATCTGAGCCATCTGGCCGCTGACACCATCGCCCACAACTTCTTCGTCCCGCAGCAGCTGCTGCTCACGAGCAGCACGCAGGCGCTCGGTCATGGCTATTGGGAGCATCGCCTCGACGCGCAGCTGGGCGAGCCCTACGGATCGGCCGCGCGCGAGATCGTGCTCGATTACGACCACTCGGAAGCGGACAACCTCTTCGACTCGGTGCTGAGCGGGACCATCTTCTCCTTCGAGACCAACCGTCGGATCTTTCGTGGCATGATCCGCGCGCAGGACAACGAGCGTTGGAAATCGGTCTTCGACCGGGTCCTGCAGAACTCGCGCTGGGATCTGAGTACCGACACGGTCGAGGCATACACGTCGCTCGCCTTCGACTTCATCGTCGACTACCTGCTGCGCGGTCGCGAGTCCGCGGCCGCAGGGCTCGATCCGGTGGGGGATTTCCACCTGGGGCTGGCCAAGAAGGTGCGTCGCATGGCCCTGCGCGAAGGCCAGGTCAATCGGCCGGAGACCCTGCGGCAACTGGCCGAGGATTTCTTCCCGCTGCCGCGCCCCGAACTGCACTACTGGCGCCGCCGCCTCGAGACGCCCGGCGCTGCCGAGGCCGGTTGACGAGCTGCTGATTCAACGCTGCAACGCCGCGCGCAGCAACTCGGCCACCCGCTGCGGACGCGC
>VEPF01000076.1:1244-7840 GCA_012027055.1 Gemmatimonadota bacterium
GCGCGTCCGCCGCTGATCCGCATAACCCGCCCGACCAGGAAGTCCAGTAATCGGGGCTCGCCTGCACGATACCTCCCCGCCTGCTCAGGCGATTCCTGCAGCACCCGCCGGATCAGGGGCTCGAGCGCTGCCGGGTCGCTCACCTGGATCCAGCCCCGTTCGCTGACGATCTGGTCAGGCTCGGCGCCGGTGCGCGCCGCCTCGGCGAAGACCATCCGCCCCAGCCGATGCGATATGCGTCCGCTCGCCACCAGTCGGATGATGGTCGCCAGTCGGGCGGCAGGGAGCGGGAACTCAGTCTGGTCAGGGCATTCGTTCCGCCAGGCCTGCACCTCCGTCATGACCCAGTTGCTGGCCGCCTTGGGATCGCCGCAGGCCGCGGCGACCGCCTCGAAGTAGTCCGCGACCGCGCGTTCCGCAGTCAGCACCTGAGCGTCGTAACCCGGCAGTCCCAGGTCCCGGCGGAACCGCTGTTCCCGGTCCCATGGCAGCTCCGGCAGCATCGCCGCGATCGACCGCACCTGCTCGGCAGAAACCTGCAACGCCGGTAGGTCCGGCTCCGCGAAATAGCGGTACTCCTCCGTCTCTTCCTTGCTGCGCATGCTCCTGGCCACGCCGCCTTCGGCATCCCACAGGAGGGTCTCCGCAGCGATTTCCCCACCGGCCTCGAGGATGCGCACCTGGCGCGCCGCCTCGTAACGCAGCGCGCGTTCGACGTTCCCGAACGAGTTGAGGTTCTTCACTTCCGTCCTGGTACCCGAGGCGTCGCTTCCGCGCGCCCGCACCGAGACATTCACGTCCACCCGCATGCTGCCGCGTTCCAGATCGCAGTCGCTCGCCCCGATGTACTGGAGCAGGCGTCGCAGCCTGATCAGGAACAGCCGGGCGGCGGCCGGATCGTGCAGGTCAGGCTCGGTGACGATCTCGATGAGCGCCACCCCGGCACGGTTCAGGTCGATGGCCGTCCGGTGCGGGAAGCGGTCATGGATGGAGCGGCCGGCGTCCTCTTCCAGGTGCAGCTGGCGGATCCGAACCGGGCGCCGCCCCTTGCGCCAGGGCAAAGCACCGCCAGTGCCCAGGGGCTGCTCGAATTGCGTGATCTGGTATCCTTTGGGGAGGTCCGGATAGAAGTAGTTCTTGCGCTCGAAGCTGCTGGTTTCCCGGATCGTGCAGCCCAACCCGATGGCCGCCCGTATGGCCAAATCCACCGCATGCTGGTTGAGCACGGGCAAGGCGCCGGGCAGGCCCAGGCACACTGGACACACGGCGGTATTGGGGAGTGCATCGGCGGCGACCACGTCGGCACAGAGCAGCTTGGTGCGCGTGAGCAGCTGGACGTGGACCTCGAGGCCGATTACCGGCTCCCAGGCGTTCACCGGTAGCTCTCTTCCAGGGCGGCGGCCGCACGCAGCAGCACCCGCTCGTGCCACTGGTCGGCGATGAACTGGCCACCGACCGGCAGGTTGCCGAGCCGCCCGATCGGCAGCGAGAGTGAAGGCAGGGCGGCCAGGCTGGAAGGCGTCACGAACACGTCCGAGAGGTACATCTCGTACGGGTTCTCCGTCTTCTCGCCGAATCGGAATGCCGGGGTGGGAGCCGTGGGCGAGAAGAGCACGTCGACGCCCGAGGCGAAAACCCGCCGGAAGTCGTCCGCGATCAGACCGCGCACCTGCTGCGCGCGCGCGTAGAGACGGTGGTAGTAGCCCGAGGAGAGAATGTAGCTGCCCAGCACGATGCGGCGCTTCACCTCCGGTCCGAAGCCGCGCGCCCTGCTTTCCTCGTACAGCTCACGGATCGAGATCGGGTCCGGCGCCCGCGCCCCGAAGCGCACCCCGTCGAAGCGGGCCAGATTGCTCGACGCCTCGGCCGGCGCGAGCACGTAGTAGGTGGGAATCGCGTGCTCGGTATGCGGCAGTGAAATCGACCGGATCTCCGCGCCCAGGTCGCGCAACCGGGCCACGGCGTCTGCACAGATACGCGCCACCCCCGGGTCCAGCTCTGATGGGAAGTACTCCTGCGGGATCCCGACAACCAGTCCGGCCGCGGCCGCGCCCGGCTCGTCCAGCTCCGACAGCGGCCGGGCCACGCTGGTCGCATCGCGCGCATCGCGGCCCGCCACCACGCGCAGCAGCAGCGCCGCATCGCGCACATCGGCGGCGATCGGCCCCACCTGATCCAGCGACGAGCAGAACGCCACCACGCCGTACCGGCTGACCCGGCCGTAGGTCGGCCTGATCCCCACCACCCCGCAGAAAGCAGCTGGCTGGCGGATCGACCCGCTGGTCTCCGAACCGAGCGCGGCCGGCCCCAGCCCGGCCCCGCCCGCGGCCGCGGCGCCGCCCGAGGAACCTCCCGGGCCGCCTGCCGCGTCGAGCGGATTCCGCGTCGGTCCGAAGGCTGAGTTCTCGGTGGAACTGCCCATCGCGAACTCATCGAGATTGGTCTTCCCGATGATGATCGCTCCCGCGGCGCGCAGCCGGCGCACGACTGTGGCATCGTATCCGCTGCGGAAGCCGGCCAGCATCCGGGATGCGCAGGTAGTGGGCTGATCCGCAGTGCAGATGTTGTCCTTGATCGCGACTGGCACCCCCGCCAGCGGCCCGCGCGCGACGGGCGCAAGCGCGTCCACCGCGCGGGCCGCGCGCAACGCGCACTCTGCGTCCCAGGAAAGGAATGCGTTCAACCGGTCCGGGCCCGATTCCCGGGCGCCGATCGCCGCGAGGGCGGCCTCGGTCACGGCCACCGCGCGCCGTTCTCCGCACCGCACCGCGGCCGCGATCTCCCGCACACCGGGAGCGGTCATGGTCCCAGCACCCGCGGCACCGTGAAATACCCGCTCCGCCATTCGGGTGCCTGTTCCGCAACCGGCACCGAGAGCGGGTCGGCGTCGGGTTCATCCGGGCGCGCCGCCGGGGCTGCCGGGGCCGCGAGCGGGGCTTGCGCGGCCATGTCCACGTCGATCGCGAGCAGCGCTTCCACATGGGCCAGGATGCCGTTCAGCTCGACCGTGAGCCGAGCGATCTCGGCCTCGCTCAGTTGCAGGCGTGCCAGGCGGGCGGTGCGTGCGAGGTCGGCCCGCGCGACGTCCATTACAGCTCCTTCTGCAGGTTGGCGTAACGCAGCACCACCTTCTTGCGTCCGTACGCTTCGAAATCGATCACGGCCTTGAGCTCCCGTCCCAGGCCGGTCAGCTCGCGGATCACGCCCCGGCCGAATTGCGGATGCCGCACTCGCTCTCCCTTGATGAAACGCGGCGCTTCCTGCGCCTCCGAGTAGTCGAGGTACACGCCGGAGACATCACCGACGGCGGCGCGTTCCCCGGCGAAGCCGCCGAACCGGTCCGGGGTGCCGGAGCGCCAGCGCACTTCCCCCAACTGCCGCAGCCGCTGCAGAGCGGGCGTCACCCGCTCCTCCAGGAGCTCGCGCGGGATCGGCTCCAGGAAGCTGGAGCGCACCGAGCTCAGCACTTCCCCACCCCGCCGGCGGGAACGCGCCCGGGTGAGATACACCCGCTCCTCACCGCGCGTGATGCCTACGTAGAACAGGCGACGTTCTTCTTCCAGCGTGTCCGGCTCATCGAATGAGCGCGCCAGCGGAAACAGTCCGTCCTCCAGTCCGCTGACGAACACGCAGGGGAATTCCAGACCTTTCGCGTTGTGCAGCGTCATCAGCGTCACTGCCTGCGCGCTCGGGTCGTGACGATCGACGTCAGTGAGCAGCGAGACCTTCTGGAGGAACAGGTCGAGGGCGGTGGCGTCCTGCCCCTCCCCTGCCTCCAGCTCGTTGCGGTCCGTCCGCGCATCCCACTCGTGAGCGCCCGCCACCAGCTCGCGCACGTTCTCGATCCGCTCGTCGCCTTCCGGGCCCTCGTCACGCAACGCGTCAACCAGCTTGATTTCAGCGAGCAGCTTCTCGACCAGCTCGCCGACCCGCAGGTGAGACGCCAGGGCCGTGAAGCGCTGGATCAACGCGGCGAAGCCGCGCAGGGCGCTGGCCGCGCCCCCGCGCAGTGCGGGGGCCTCGTCCGCCCGCAGGGCCGCTTCCAGAGGCGCGCTGCCCTGGCTCGCCGCCCATTCCAGCAGCTGCGTGCGCGAGGTATCGCCAATGCCGCGCCGCGGGTAGTTGACGATCCGGTCGAACGCGCCGTTGTCGCGCGGGTTGGAGATCAGCCGCAGATAGGCCAGCACGTCCATGATCTCGCGCCGCTCGTAGAAGCGCGTGCCACCCACGATCTGGTACGGGAGGTCGCGCCGCCGGAAGGCTTCTTCGAGAGCGCGCGACTGCGCGTTGGTACGGTACAGGACCACGAAGTCGCGCGGCGTGCGGCTGCCCGGACGCAGCCTGGCTTCGATCTCGCCACCGATCCAGTCGGCCTCATCGCGTTCGTCCAGCGCCTCCACGAGCACCAGCCGCTCGCCTGGCTCCGCCACGGTGCGGAGCGTCTTCCCCTTGCGCTTGACGTTCTGCGCGATCACCGCGTTGGCGGCGGCCAGGATGCGGGCCGTCGAGCGGTAGTTCTGCTCCAGCCGCACCACGCGCGCGTTCGGAAAGTCCTTCTCGAAGTCGAGGATGTTGCGGATGTCGGCGCCCCGCCAGCCGTAGATGGACTGGTCGTCGTCGCCCACTACCATCAGGTTCCCGTGCGCGGTCGCCAGCAGGTGGAGGAACTGATACTGGGCGTGATTCGTGTCCTGGTATTCATCCACCAGCAGGAACCCGAACCGCTCGCGGTACTGCCCGAGTAGCGCCGGCTGGCCTTCGAACAAGGCCACGGGCTGCACCAGCAGGTCGTCGAAGTCGAACGCATTCTGCTCGCGCAGCGACCGCTGGTATTCCGGGTAGACGGCCGCCACCACGCGTGTGAATGCGTCGGCCGCCGTGGCCGCGTACGCCGGCGCGTCCACCAGTTGGTTCTTGGCGCCGGAGATCGCGCTGTGTACCGCTTGCGGGTGCCACTTCTTGGGCGGGAAGCCGAGCCGCTCCAGCACCCGTTTCAGCTCCCGCTCGGTCTGGTCGGAGTCGAAGATGCTGAAATTCGGCGACCACCCCAGCGCCAGCGCGTGCCGGCGCAGCAGCCGGGCGCCGATGGCGTGGAACGTCCCGACCCACATGCCGGCCGGCTCCGTGCCGAGCAGCCGCCGGATGCGCCCGCGCATCTCCCCCGCCGCCTTGTTCGTGAAGGTTACGGCCAGGATCGCGGCCGGATCGACGCCGTGCTCATGGATCAGGTGGGCCACCCTTGTGGTGAGCACCCGCGTCTTCCCCGAGCCGGCGCCCGCGAGCACAAGGATGGGCCCCTCGAAATGGGCTACTGCCTGCCGTTGTTCGGGATTGAGCCCGGAAAGGTAGTCTTGCGATTCCACCTGCAGTCGCCTGGCCGGTGCGTTCAGGCTGCCGAAACGGGCAGCATTATGTCGAACACCGTGCCGCCCCGCTCGCGCCCCCGCGCCGAGATCCGGCCGCGATGCAACTCCGTGACGATGCGCCGCGACAGCGCCAGACCCACGCCCCAACCACCCTGCTTCGTGCTTACGCCCGCCTCGAAGATGCGCTCGCGTACCGCCGGATCGATGCCCGGCCCGTCATCCGCCACGTGCAGGTGGATCCAACCGCCCCCGGGACGGTGCGCGGCGATGAGGATGCGTCCGCCCCGGCCGGCCAGCGCATCGATGGCGTTCTTCACGACGTTCTCCACGGCCCAGGCGAGCAGGACGTGATTGCCGAGCACCGTCGGCAGGCCGGCCTGGATGCGCGTGCGCAGCTGGATCGGGCGTTCCGCCCGCGGCAGGCGCGAACGGAAGTAGCTCTCCAGCTCGCGGACCACCTCGTCCACGTGCACCTGTTCGACGGCCTGCGGCTTCCCGATCAGCTCGAAGCGCCGGCTCACCCGCTCGAGTCGTTCGAGATCGGCCCCCATGACGGTCGCTACCCGATCCATCGACGTCAGGGCCTGACGCTCCGGCTCCGGCAGCTGCAGCACTTCCAGCCAGCCCGCCAGCGAGGAGAGCGGCGTGCCCATCTGATGGGCCAATTCCCGCGCCATCGCGGCATACAACCGCTCGCGTTCGGCGCGCTGTTCCGCCCTGATCATCACCACCGCAACCAGCATCAGCAGCAGCCCGGCACTGGCCTGCAGCCACGGAACCCAGCGCAACCACCCCAGGATCGGGGGAACGCCGAAGAACACCTGGGCGGTTCCAGGCACCGTTGCCAGGTTCTCGCGATGTTCGCTCAGCAGCGTGGCTGCGTATTTCCGCACCCTGGCCTGGCCCGCCTCTGTCCCGATGTCGGCTTCGAAGGGGAGGTTGGCGGCAGCCGATGGCACCCCGGCCGCGTCCAGAATGACGATGGGCACTCCCAGCGCCGTTAGCTGCTGCTGTACATCGAGCAGGGCTTCCAGCGGGCTGGCGGGATCCGGCGAAGCCGCCGCGGCATACACGGTGCCGAAGATGCTGGAGCGGATGCGGGCTTCGCTTCGGACCTGCCCGACGAGATACGACGTGGTCGTCAGGTAGGAGCCGAATACCAGGACGGCAACCGCCGCCAGCGCCCAGGGCCAGATCCGCCGTCGCATGCCGGGTGCGGCCGCCTCAGCG
>VEPF01000096.1:0-1397 GCA_012027055.1 Gemmatimonadota bacterium
GGGCTCGTGACCAGCGAGACCCTGACCACCGACTACTACACATCGACCTACCGCGTCGGCGTGAATTACGGCCTGCGCGGCGCCAAGCTGCTCGCCCCGGGGCTGCAGCAGTCCACCCGCCGTGCGACCGCCGCTACCATCGATGCGGCCGCGTTCAACCTGGAATCGACCGTGACCCGCCAGTACCTGGCGGTCCTGCGGGCCCAGGACAACGTGGTGGTCTCGGAGCAGGAATTGCAGCGCGCACGGGAGAACCTGAAGCTGGCCGAGGCGCGCGTGCAGGTGGAAGCAGCGATCCCGATGGAAGCCAAGCAGGCGCAGGTAGAGGTCGGACGCGCGGAAGTGGCGTTGCTGCAGGCGCGCAACGGCGTCTACACCGAACGCATGCGGCTGATGCAGCTGCTGGGGGTGGACCTCGATACCGAACTGCAGCTCACCACCCAGTTCACCGTGCAGGACCTGCCCTTTACGCGCGAACAGCTCATCGCGTTCGCGGTGCAGTCGCATCCGTCCCTGCGGGCGGCCGCAGCATCGCAGAAGGCCGCCAGCATGGGCGTGAAGATGGCGCGGACATCATACCTACCCAACTTCGGCATCGCAGCCGGCTGGTCCGCGTTCGCCCGCCGCGCCGGCAACGCCGACTACCTGGTGCAGCAGGCAGAGTCCGGCCTGGCCAGCCAGCGGAGCAGCTGCACGCTGCTCAACCAGATCTCCGCCGGGCTGTCGACGCCGCTCCCGAACACCCCTGCGGACTGCGGCGCGTTCGTACTGTCCAGCGAGCGCGAGGCCGAGATCCGGGCGGGCAACAAGCTGGACTTCGTGCGCGACCCGTTCGCCGTCTCGTTCTCGCTCTCGCTGCCGCTCTTCAACGGCCTGGCCCGCGAGCGCCAGCTCGAAGAGGCCAGGGTCAGCGAGCGCGACGCGTCGCTCCGGCTGCGCGCCGAACAGCTGCGGCTCCGGACCGAGGTCGCCACCGCGTTCGCCAACGCGACCACGGCCCGCGAGAGCGTCACGCTGGAAGCGCGCAACCAGGAGCTCGCGACCGAGCAGCTCGAGCTGGCGCGGGAGCGCTATCGCGTAGGCGTCGGTACTTTCCTCGAGTTGCAGGATGCCGAAACGACCAAGGCGCGCGCCGACCGCGCGCACCTGGCCGCCTTGTACAACTTTCATGAGGCCCTGGCCGCGCTGGAATCCGCGGTCGGCCGTAACCTCAAGCAGGTGTCGGAGGCCCGGTAAATGAAGAAGCGTACCAAGATCGGAATTGGCGTGAGCGCGGTCGTCATCGTGGGCGCACTCTCGGCCATGACCGTTATGTCGCGCGGCACCGCGGCGGTGACCGCCACCGTCCAGCCGGTCGAGCGTCGGGACCAGGTCGCCATCGTCAACGGCAGCGGCTG
>VEPF01000096.1:1407-2113 GCA_012027055.1 Gemmatimonadota bacterium
CCTTGCCCATCGTCGTGTGGATGTGCAGGCCGACATCATGGGGAGGATCGTCGAGCTGAACGTGCGCGAAGGCCAGGCCGTGCGCCGGGGCGACATCCTGCTGCGCATCGATCCGACGCAGTACGAAGCCGCGGTCAGCCGCGCGCGTGCCGCGGTGAGCGAAGCGCTGGCCCGCGAAGCCCAGACGAAGGCCAACCGGCTGCAGGCGGAGCGGGCCTACTCCCGTTTCGAGCAGCTCGCCAAGGCCAATGCCAACCTGGTCAGCAGGCAGCAGATCGAGGACGCGCAGACGCAGGCCGAAGTGCAGCGCGAGATGCTGAGCGCGGCGTCGTTCGGCGTGGCCCAGGCCAAGTCCAGCCTCGAGGAGGCGCAGGACCGGCTGTCGAAGACGGTGATCCGGGCGCCCATGGACGGTATCGTGACCCGGCTCAACGTGGAGGAGGGCGAGACCGCCATCGTCGGGACCATGAACAACTCCGGCAGCCTGCTGCTGACCGTCGCGGATCTCGGCACCATGGAGGCCGTCCTGAAGGTGGACGAGACCGACCTGCCCGAGCTGCACCTGGGCGACAGCGCCTCGCTGCAGATCGACGCTTTCCCGAAGCAGACCTTCACCGGCCGTGTCACCGAGATCGGCCACAGCGCCATCCGCTCGCCCGAGCAGCAGGCGCAACACGGCGCCGGCGGACAGGGCCAGGCGATCGAT
>VEPF01000096.1:2123-7838 GCA_012027055.1 Gemmatimonadota bacterium
GAGTACTCGACCCCGGCGGTGGAGCGGGGCGAGGACCAGGAGGGCGTATTCGTCGTCCGCAAGGGCAAGTCGGAGTTCGTGCCGGCCACGGTCGGGATCGCGGGCAAGGACCATTTCGAGGTGATATCCGGCCTGACCGAGAAGGACTCGGTGGTGGCCGGCCCGTACGAGGTCATTCGGACGCTCGAGGGCGGCAAGAGCATCCGGCCGCTCGCCACCCCCAAGGACAAGGACCAGGCCAAGAGCGACGCGAAAGCGGAGGCCAAGCCGTGACCGACGAGGCCATGATCCGCACCGAGCGGCTCACGAAGGACTATCAGCTCGGAGCCGAGACGGTGCACGCGCTGCGCGGCATCGACCTGCTGGTCCGGCGCAACGAGTACATCGCCATCATGGGCACGTCCGGCTCGGGCAAGTCGACCTTCAGGGACCTGATCGGCAGCCTGGACACGCCCACGGCCGGCGAGTACTGGCTGAACGGCACCGCGGTGGCCGGACTCGAAGATGACGAGCTGGCCCGCATCCGGAATCGCGAGATCGGCTTCGTCTTTCAGACCTTCAATCTGCTCCCGCGTGCCACCGCCCTGCACAACGTGGAGCTGCCGCTCATCTATGGCGGCGTGACCGTCAAGGAGCGTCGCGACCGGGCGCACGCCATGCTGGAGCGCGTGGGCCTGGGCGATCGCATGCTGCACAAGCCGGCCGAGCTGTCCGGAGGCCAGCGACAGCGGGTGGCCATCGCCCGGGCGCTCATCAACAATCCGGGCATCCTGCTGGCGGACGAGCCGACCGGGAACCTGGACAGCGCTACCGGCCAGGACATCATGCAGCTGTTCGGCACGCTCCATGCCCAGGGACAGACCATCATGCTGGTGACGCACGAGCACGACATCGCGGAGCATGCCAGCCGCGTGGTCACCCTGCGCGACGGCCTCATCTCGAGCGACGTGCTGAACGGCGTGAAGCACCGGACCTCGGCCGCGCCGGCGGTCGGGGCTGGCACCTGAACACGCGCGCGGGGCAATCACGTGTACCTGAAGGAAGGCGCGATCCTGGCGCTCGCGCAGATCCGGGCGCAGAAGCTCAAGAGCTTCTTCGCCGTGCTGGGCGTGATCATCGGCGTCATGTTCCTGATCACGGTAGTGAGCGTGGTCGAGGGCATGAACACCTACATGGAAGAAGATTTCGCCAGCAAGATCTACGGCCTCAACACCCTCACGCTGGCCCGTCAGCCGGAAGTGAACTTCAGCAACGATCCCGACATCTGGCGCGCCTACCAGCGCCGCCCCCGCCTCACTTTCGCTGACGCCGACGCAGTGCGCGCCCAGCTGAGCATGCCCGCCCTGGTGGCCGTCGAGTCGTACTCCGGCGGGAACATCGTGTCGGAACACGGCGTGGAAGTCACCAACGTATGGCTCACCGGCGCATCCTCGGACCTGTTTCGGATTCGCGAACTGGAGATCGAGCGAGGCCGGGCCTTCACCGCCCCGGAGGATCGCACCGGCGTCCAGGTCGTGGTGCTGGGTTCCGAGGCCGCCGACAAGCTGTTCGGCTCGCTCGATCCGATCGGGCGCACAGTCAAGATCAACCAGCAGCCCTTCCGGGTGGTGGGAGTCCTGAAGAAGCAGGGCTCACTGTTCGGCATGTCGATGGATACGCGGGCGATCGCGCCCGCGCGCTCGGCCATGGGTCGCATGGTGAACCCGCACGGCGTGGTCGACCGGGTGCTGGTCAAGCCGCTGGCGGACGGGCAGCTCGAGCAGGCACGCAGCGACGTCGAAGCCGTCATGCGGGTGCGGCACCGGCTCCGTCCGACCGAGGGCAACGACTTCGCCATCGAGACGGCCGAGGGCTCGATGGCGTTCTGGGATCGGATCAAGAAGATCCTGCTGGTCGCATTCCCGGGGCTGGTTTCCATCGCCCTGGTGGTGGGCGGGATCGTGATCATGAACATCATGCTGGTCTCGGTCGCCGAACGGACCCGCGAGATCGGCATCCGCAAGGCGCTCGGCGCCCGGCGCCGTGACATCCACATCCAGGTACTCGTGGAGTCCGCCACGCTGTCACTGGCGGGCGCCGCGCTGGGGATCGCGATCGGCATCGTCGGCGCGTGGCTGGTACGCGCGCTCTCGCCGCTCCCGGCCACCATCTCGCCCTTCTGGATCGGCGTGAGCGTGCTGCTCGGTGCCGGGGTGGGGGTGATCGCAGGCATTTATCCCGCGGCCAAGGCCGCCCGGCTGGACCCCGTCGTGGCCCTCAGGGCCGAGTAGCACGATGCGCATCGAGAGCCTGTACGAGGGTGCCGCGCTGGCGATCGACCAGCTGCGCGCCAACAAGTTCCGCTCCGGGCTGACCATCCTGGGAATCGTCGTGGGCGTGGCGGTGGTGATGGCCATGAGCGCGATGATCCAGGGCATCCGCTCGAGTGTGACCGAGGAGATGAACTCGGCTGGGCCGAACAACTTCGCGGTCGCCCGCTTCAACTACAACACGGTACGCGTGGAGAGCGGCCACGAGGGACCGCCCTGGGGCAAGAACCCGCCGGTGACGGTCGCCGAAGCGCGCATGATCGAGCGGCTGCCCGCGATCCGCAAGGTCATCGTCGGGCTGGGCCAGAACGTGGAAATGAGCTACGGCCGCCAGCGGATCAGCAGCGTCGGCGTGGCCGGGCGCTCGGACGGCTGGACCAATTTCACCACCGGGGACATCGTGGCCGGGCACGATTTCCTGCCGACGGACGTGCGGGCGTCCGCGCCGGTGGTGGTGATCACGGAGCACCTGGCCCAACGCCTCTTCGGCCCGCTGGATCCGGTGGGCCGGACGCTGCGCGTGGCCGGGCAGCCGTTCATTGTGATCGGGGTGTTCCGCCAGACCGAGAACATCTTCGCGGCCATGCAGAAGGACTTCGCCATCGCTCCCTACACCACGGTCATCAAGCGCCTGGACGCCAGGGCCGATATGCTCGACCTGTTCGTGGTCGTGCGACCCGGGTACACCCAGGACGAGGCGATCGACCAGACCATCACGGCCCTGCGCAGCAGCCGCGGCCTGCGCCCGGGCGATCCGAATAACTTCGCCGTCATGCGCCAGGAAGAGATGCTGGAGCTGTTCAACAAGGTCACGGGTGTGTTCTTCATGGGCATGCTGGCGCTCTCGTCGGTCGCGCTCATGGTGGGCGGCGTGGGTGTGATCGCGATCATGATGATCGCGGTAACCGAACGGACCCGCGAAATCGGCATCCGCAAGGCCATCGGCGCCACCAAGCGGGAGATCCTCTGGCAGTTCCTGTTCGAGTCGATCACGGTGACGTTCCTCGGCGCCGCCGCCGGGATGTTGCTGGGCGGCAGCATTGCCTAGCTGGTGGCGAAGCTGACCCCCATCCCCGCGTCCGTCCCCATCAGCGCGGTCATCGCCGCGCTGGCCATGGCCTGCGTGGCCGGCATCCTGTTTGGCATCTGGCCCGCCTGGCGGGCCGCCCGACTCGACCCGGTCGAGGCGCTTCGTTACGAGTGAGGACCGACCGCCATGATCGACGTACTGGCCATCGTCGCCCATCCGGATGACGCCGAACTGCTCTGCGGGGGCGCGTTGCTCGGCGCCGCCGATCGCGGGCAGCGGACCGGCGTGCTCGACCTGAGCGCCGGCGAGGCGGGCAGTTTCGGGACGCCCGGGGTGCGGGCGGAGGAGATGGCCCGGGCCACCGCCGTGCTGGGCCTGAGCGACCGGCGCACGG
This sequence comes from Gemmatimonadota bacterium, assembly GCA_012027055.1. Lineage (GTDB taxonomy): Bacteria > Gemmatimonadota > Gemmatimonadetes > Longimicrobiales > RSA9 > VEPF01. The sequence continues at coordinate 5,857 of VEPF01000096.1, forward strand.
CCGGCCTGCCGGACGGTCGCCTGGAGAACACCATCGCCGCGCGGCTGGCGGTGGCCGCGCTGGTGCGGGAACTGCGGCCGCGCGTGGTGATCGCGCACTGGCCGGAAGCGCGCCATCCGGATCACCGGGCGGCCGCCGAGCTGGCCCGGGACGCATGCTTCGTGGCGGGGCTGCGCAACGCGGTTGTCGACGGCGAGCCCCACCGCCCGTTCAAGCTGCTGCACGCGCTCACGTATCAGGAGCACGCACCGCGTCCCACCTTCGTGCTCGACGTGAGCGCCCAGATGGAGCGGAAGCTGGACGCGATCTTTGCCTACCGATCGCAGTTCGGGGGCAAATCGGCCATGGGCGATGTGCGCGGAGGCGGCGATCGGCCGCTGCGGGAGCAGATCCTGGCCCATCACGCGCACTATGGTTCGCTGATCCGCCGTCGTTTCGGAGAACCGTACTTCACGCGCGAGGCCATGCTCGTCGAGGATCTGACCGCCCTCGGAGTGAACAGCTTCTAGCGGCGCACCCGCGATTCGGTTTCGGCCCATGGACACGATATACCTGGACCACGCTGCCACCACGCCGCTCAGGCCCGAAGTCCGGGCGGCCATGGAACCATTCCTGGGCACACGTTTCGGCAACCCGTCCAGCACCCACCGCTGGGGCCGGGCGGCACGAACGGCGCTCGAGGAGGCGCGGGAACGGATCGCCGCCGCTCTCGGCGCCAGCGCCGCGGAGGTCGTCTTCACGAGTGGCGGTACGGAAAGCGACAACCTGGCGGTACTCGGCTGCTGGCGCGCCCGGCATGCTTCGACCGCCGTGGTGCTCAGTGCCGTCGAGCATCCCGCCGTGAACGAAGCGGCCCGCCAGGCGGCCCGGGAGGGCGCCGAACTGGTCATCCTCGGAGTCGACGAGCAGGGCCGGGTTGCAGCGGATGCCGCACTGGAGGCGCTGTCCGCTCGCCCGGCGGTCGTGAGCGTAATGTGGGGCAACAACGAAGTCGGGACGCTGCAGCCGGTCCGGGACGTCGCCGCCGCCTGCCGGGAACGGGGCGTGCCGTTCCACACTGACGCGGTGCAGGCTTTCGGCAAGGCGCGCATTCGCGTGGCCGAATGCGGCTGTGATCTCCTCTCGGTGAGCGGACACAAGCTGGGCGGGCCCATGGGCGTCGGTGCCCTGTTCATCAGGGACGGGCTGGATCTGGCCCCACTGGGGTTCGGAGGCGGCCAGCAGCGCGCGCGTCGTCCGGGGACCGAAGCCGTCGCGGCCGCCGTGGGGTTGGCGCGGGCCGCGGAGCTGGCTGACGCGGAAGTGCAGCAGGAGAGCCGCCGCCTAGCCGAACTGCGGGATGCACTCGAGGAACGGGTCACGGCGGCGCTTCCCGGAGTCACGGTCAATGGCGCCGGCGCTCCGCGGCTCCCGCACATTGCCAGCATCAACGTGACGGGCACGGACGGCGAGGCGTTGCTGATTGGACTCGATCTGGCCGGCCTGGCCGTGAGCGGCGGCTCGGCGTGCCACAGCGGCAGTTTCGGCAGCAGTCCGGTGATCGCGGCCATGGGCCGGGCCCGCCAGGGCGAGGCGAGCGTGCGGTTCTCCCTCGGCCGGACTACGACGGCAGCGGAAATCGAGGCCGCGGCGGAACGGTTCGCGGCCGTCGTGCGGCAACTGCGAGAGGTGGCCGCCGCGCTGCCGTGATCATTCGTCCACCGCCGAACGACGCCGCGTTTCCGGGGTAAGCCGAGGCATGTCGTCCGAAAGCATCCTGGTTGCCATGTCGGGCGGAGTCGACTCGTCCGTCGCGGCCGCGCTGCTCGTCGAGCAGGGTTTCCGGGTGGTCGGTGTCACCATGAAGACGTTCTGCTATTCGGACCGTCCGGGTCACGGCCAGACGTGCTGCGGGCTGGATGGCATCAGGGACGCTCAACGGGTGGCTGCGGCACTGGACATCCCGCATTACGTCGTCGACATGGAGGAGACGTTCACCGCGG
>VEPF01000470.1 GCA_012027055.1 Gemmatimonadota bacterium
CGCGAGCGGGGTGCGGCCCTGCAGGCGATCGGCCGGCGGGACCGGCTGCCGGACGTGCTGCGCCGCGCCATGGAGAACGCGCAAGCGCAGACCGCGGGCGGCGAGGTGCTGCGGCTGCGGCTCGCGATCGACTACTCCGCGCGGGACGCGATCGTGCGCGCCAGCGAAGTCCGGGCCGAGCGGCCCGCGACGCGAGCCGGGTTCGCGGCCGCGCTCGCGGTCGTCCAGCACGAGACCGCTCCCGCGCCCGAGGTGGATCTGCTGATCCGCACCGGCGGTGAGCAGCGGCTGAGTGATTTCCTGCTCTGGGAGTGCGCCTACGCGGAGCTGTATTTCACGTCGCGTTGCTGGCCGGAGTTCGACGCGGCATCGTTGCACGAGGCGGTCCTCGAGTACGGGCGGCGGGTGCGCCGCTTCGGCGGACTGGAGGCAGTGGGCGGGCGCTCACTGGCGGTGCCGCAATGAGCAACCGGGCCGTGCGCCGGGCCGCGCTGCTGCTCGCGCTGGACCTGGGGATTCTAGGCGACTACCTGCTGCGGGCGCCCGGCCCGCCCGGCCTGAACCTGTCGCTCTGGGCGGCGGCCGGCGTGGCCGCGGTGGTGGTGTTGCGTTTCCGGCGCGGCGGGCTGGCACCCGCGGTCGCCGCGCTGCTGGCCGGCGCGCTGCTCTTCAGCCTGGCCATCGCCTGGCGGGATGCGGCTGCGCTCCGGGCCATGAATCTGCTGCTGGCTGCGGGCCTGGCCACGCTCGCGGGCGGGGCGGCCGCCGGCGCCTGGCTCCGTGAGGCGGGCATCCTGGACTACGCGACCGCGTGCGCCCGGAGCGTGCTCGCGGCAGTGATCGGGCCCTTCCCGGTGGCTCGCGGCAGTGCCCTGCTCGGCCGCTCGCCGTCCTGGAGCCGGCCTGCGCTCGCGGTGCTCCGCGGCACGCTCATCGCCGTGCCATTGCTGCTGGTCTTCGGCAGCCTGCTGGCTGCGGCGGACCCCGTCTTCGAGAGGCTGGCCAGCGACGTCCTCACCTTCGACCTCGAGAACATCATTGGCCACGCGGTGCTGGTCGGAGTGCTCACCTGGGGCAGCGCCGGATACCTGGGCCGCTACCTCGACCCGGCGCCCGCGGCCACCCCACTCCTGCCGCTGCCGCGGCCGCGGAGCGAGCTGGCGGACGGCGCCGTGGCGCTCGGCCTGCTCAACGCGCTCTTCCTGACCTTTGTGGTGGTGCAGCTGCGCTACCTGTTCGGTGGCGCCGAGCTGGTGCAGGTCACGCCTGGGCTGAGCTTCGCGGCCTACGCGCGCCGCGGCTTTTTCGAGCTGGTCACGGTGGCCGTGCTGGTGGTGCCGCTGCTGCTCCTGGCCGACTGGAGCATCCGCCGCGAGCGAGTCGCCGAGGAATGGCTCTTCCGCAGCCTGGCCCTGGGCCAGGTACTGCTGCTCTTCGCGATCCTCGCCTCGGCGTTCTACCGCATGCGCATCTACCTGCAGAACTACGGGCTCACCGAGCTCCGGCTGTACGCGACCGCGGTGCTGCTCTGGGTGGCGTTCGTGCTGGCCTGGCTGGCGGCCACGGTGCTGCGCGGGCGGCGGGGACGTTTCGCGCTGGGCGCGCTCGCGGCGGGTGTGGTGGCCTTGCTCGGGCTCAACATGGTCAATCCGCAGGCAACGATCGTGCGGGTGAATGCCGGCCGAGTGGCGGCAGGCGCGGCGTACGACGTCGCCTACGCCGGGCAACTGAGTGGTGACGCCGTCCCCGCCCTGGTCCGCTCACTGGACCGGATCCCCGACCCGCAGCGGTGCCGCACGGCGGACCTGCTGCTCGAGCGCTGGGGAAAGGAGCGGCCGGGCGGCTGGCGCACGTTCAGCTACGGCGACTGGCGCGCGCGCCGGGCGGTGGGCGGGGCGCGCACCGAACTGGCGGGCATGGGCTGCAGGCCGCCCGGGCCATAGCCCGACCGGATACCGGCCGGCCGTACCGGTCCCGGCCCCGCGCCGAGCGGCGGGGCCGGGACCGGCAGCGTCCCGGCGTCAGCTCCGCGGGCAACCAGTCGTTTGGGCACCGCCCCGGGGCGCCCCGGCCGGCGGCCCGCCTCTCGCCGCGGCCCCGACCTGCGGCAGCGGCTTGCGTGGCAGCAGCTCGTCGCGATTCGCGGCCAGGTAGGCGAAGGTCGCGAGCACGACCGCGTTGTGCTTCATGTCGGCGGCCGGAATCCGCTCGTACAGGTCCTGGCTCGAGTGGTGCGTGCGCGTGTTGTACTCGAGCGGGTCCTGGATGAACTGGAAGGCAGGCAGTCCGACCGCATCGAACGACTGGTGATCGGTGCCGCCGGTGGGCCCGGGAGCGACGGGGCCGACCGAGATGCTGTCGCTGTTCAGCGGCCGCATCCACTGGGCGAAGATCGGACCGGCCGCGGCGTTGCCCTGGAGGTAGATGCCGCGGATTGCACCGCCGCCGTTGTCCACGTTGAAGTAGGCGTCGAATTTCGCGTGTTCCGGCTTGAGCTGCATGGTGGCGCGGTCGCCGTAATGGGCAGTGACGTACTCGCGCGAGCCGATCAGTCCCTGCTCCTCACCCATCCACAGGCCGATGCGCACGGTCCGGCGCAGCGGCAGGTTGAGTGTCTTCAGGATGCGCATCGCCTCCATCATCACCGCCGTGCCGGAACCATCGTCGGTGGCCCCGGTGCTGGTGTGCCACGTATCGAAGTGCGCGCCGATCAGGACCACCTCATCCGCCTTGTCGGTGCCCGGCAGCTCGGCCACGATGTTGAAGGAGTTGGGCTGGTCCGTGTAGAAGCGGTTTCGGACGTCGAGGTCCATCTTCACGGGCACGTTGCGCTCGAGCATGCGCCAGATGCGGCCATAGTGCTCCACGGCCACGGTCACCCGCGGGATTCCCTTCGCCGCATCCACGGCCCGGTCACCCTGGCCACTCGGCCAGACCGTGCCGCCGTTGCCCTGTGTCGAGGGCAGCAGCACGGCGGCCGCGCCCTCATCCAGGAAGCACTGCTGCAGGTTCACCAGCGGACTGCCGTCCGGCGACTGTGCCGGCTGCCCGGCGCGGCCGAACATACCCGCGGGGCGGCCCCGGCCGGTCCCCACCGGATACGGGTTGGCGAGCGCGTTCAGCTGTTCGGCGGTGTAGCGCTGCGCCAGCGGCGCGAATACCGGAGGCACGGGCGGCGGGGCCTGGCTGACGACGATCTTCCCCTTCAGCTTGCCGCGGTACGGCTCGAACTGCTTCGCCGTGAGAACCGTGCTCGGCACCACCACCACTTCCGCATTGATAGGGCCCTTCGTGCCGTCCGTCCAGGCGGACGGGTACGCGATCACCGGGAACGGTACCGGCGCCGTGATCTGCGCGCTCATCCGCTCGTTCTCCCAGCCCCGGCCGAACGGCCCCCACCACTCGTAGCGTGGGTTGGCCAGCCCCCACTTGCCGAGCTGCGCGATGGTCCAGTCGCCCGCCACCTTGGACTGCGGCGCGCCCGTCAGGCGGGGCGCATACACGTCCGTGAGCCAGCTCAGCAGGTCCATCACCTGCGACCGCTCGAAGCCTTCCGCCTTGATCTTCCGGATGGCCGCGGTGTCGATCGGTTCCTGCGGGCCCTGCGGGGCGCCGAAACCGGGGCCCTGGGCGCTGAGCGCCGCCGGGCCGAGCGCGGCCAGGATGGGGACGAGCGCGAACCGCCGGAGGCGATACCCCCGGGCAAAGCGTGGCAGTCTCATCACAATGCTCCTGCACGGGTGGGTCGGGAGCCCGTTCCCCGGGACGCGCGGCTACGCGAAGACCGGACTCGGTTGGATCCTCTCAAGCTACGCGCCGGGTCCGGACGGGGCGAGACGGCAGGGGTGCGCGGTCTGCCGCTCACGCCCGGGTCCCGACGCGCATCGAGTCCCTACTCCGGCGGGCCGGCGCAGCCAATATTGTTAACCGCAGTCAACAATCCCGTTCGAGGACCGCTCGGGCGCACCTCGCGCGTCGGGAGAAGGAAGGAGGGCACCATGCGAACCGATCAGGACATGCTGCACGATGTACTGGCGGAGCTGGGATGGGAGCGGCTGCTCGCGGGGTGCCGGCTGAATGCGCGGGTGCACAACGGCGTGGCGACGCTGTTGGGGACCGTGGAGCGGTATCCGCAGAAGCTGCTGGCGGAGCAGGCGGTACGGCGGGTGGCCGGGATCCGCGCCATCGCCGATGAGGTGGAGGTGACGGGACCGCCGGAGCACGCGATGGATGATGGTGATCTGGCCGAGCTGGTGGACGCGGCGCTGCGCCTGAATCCCGCGATCCCGGAGCACCGGATCCGGCTGACCGTGGATCACGGGGGGGTGCGGCTCGAGGGGACGGTGGATCACGCGATCCAGCAACATGCCGCCGGTCACTGCGTGCACTGCGTGCCGGGCGTGAAGGGCGTGGTGAACGAGCTCGAGGTGCGCGCGCCGGATGTCGCGTTGCCCGCGGAGGACGTGCGCCGGCTGGTGTTGCTGGCATTCCAGCGCAGCGAGGAGATCGACCGGGCCCAGGTGCACGTCGAGGTGCAGGATCACCTGGTCATCCTGACCGGCTGCGTGGACACGCTGGCGGAGCGGGACGCCGCCGAGTGGGTGGCCCTGCTTTCGCCGGGGGTCACGGCGGTCGACAACCGGCTCCGGGTCTGATCGGAAGCGGAGCAGAGCGCGGCGGCGGTCGCGGGCCAGGGGCGCGCCGGCAGCTCACGGCCGGCGCGCCTCGGCCGCGCCGACCGCTCCCGGGGCGGGCCGCTGCCGCGGAAGCTCTCAGGGGGGCCCAAGTACGTCTCCGGCAGGTCGCCGAACGAGACCACCAGCTTCTGCAGCACCACGCCCGGATCCACCAGCCAGTACCTCACCACGTGGTCGCCCGGGCTGGCCACGCGGTGCTCGGACACGTGCACCTTGATGGCGCTGGCCGCGCCCTGCTCCCAGGCCCGGTTGCCATCGGTCCGGCCCGTGCTCGAGCTGTCCGCGTGGATGTTCACGATCCGCGGCGTCTCGTCATCGATGGACACCGCGTACCGCAGCCCCGTGCCACCCCGGAAGTCCCACGTCGGCGAGATGTAGGCGTGCACCTTCACGGTGCCGGTGTCGAACACGAACACGCGGTACTGCAGGTGCGGAGACGTGCCGCCCGGCGTCCGACTCGAGGTGGTGACAGGCGTGGGGTGTACTCCTGATAGCGTGCGGCCGAAATCCGGGATCACCTCCCAGGCGACGTCCTGGCCGCCGACCGCGCGCGCGAAATGCTCCGCCTCCATGCTCACGAAACTCCCGCTCTGCACGAAGCCCGCGAAGTCGCGGCCCGGCGAGGCCGGGTTGAACAGGGGCGCGCGCACCACGCTGCGGCTGCCGTTCGGCCCGGTGATGGTGATGGCCGCGGTGTCGCGGCCCGCGGGCGCCCGGCTCCAGTCAACGCTCACCGCCAGCCGCAGCTCCTGCTCGACGGTGCCGGACGCGGGGGAGACGATCAGCCACGGCTCGGCGACCTCGGCGGTGAACCGGAACGGCGTCCGGCCGCGGTTGTAGACGTCGAGGTGATACGTCTGCTGCAGGTAGACGTCGAACGCCGGGAGTGACGGCGGACCCATCACCATGCCGCCCGGGGCGCCTGGCATTCCCGGGCGCCTCGGTGGCGCCGCCCGGTTCTGCTCCACGACTGCCACCGCCATTTCCGCCGCGGCCGGCACCTGGAGCACGTCCACGCGCGGCATCGCGTTGCGCGGCGGCTCCTGCCAGTACGTGTAGCCGATGTGCGTCTGGTCCATCATGTGCCGCCATTTACCGCCGGCGAGCGTGTCGTTGTAGAACGCCGAGATCTGCGCGTCCCGCTCGAACAGCGCGCGGGCGCGGGCGGCCATGGCGTTGGTGGCCGCACGCTGCTGCTGCGCGTACGTCCGGTTCCTGGCCACCGTGACGTACAGGTCGGCCACGTTGCCCAGCGCCTGGATGGGGTGGAGCACCAGCTGGTAGTACGCGTCCTGGTGTGTGGCCGGGAGCTGCTTCGCCAGATCGAACGCCCGCTGCTCCAGCGCGCGCCAGTCCGCTACCATGGTCTCGGCTTCGCGGAAGTTGCTCAGGCTGAACGTGACCGTGTCCAGCAGCTCCGCCGTCCGGCGGCCGGCATACTTCAGGTAAGTGGTCACCACGGTCGCGATCTCGGCCGCGTGATCAGCGCCGAACTGCTGCTGCGCCCACAGCCGGGCGTACTCGGGCAGGCGGGCGGCCGGAATCCGGGACGGATTCCACGCGTAATCCAGGAAGAACTGGATCGGGTACTCCATCGGCTTGAGGTCGCCGACGTTCACCACCCAGATCCGGTTCGCCCCGTACTCGTGGGCGAGCTGCAGCTGCTCCCAGATACGCGGGATCGGGTTCTTGTTCAGCCATTTCGAGTTGCGCGGGCCGCCCACGTAGTCGAAGTGGTAGTAGATGCCGAAGCCACCCGCGCGGGCGCGGTCCTGCGGCGAAGGCAAGCGGCGGATGTCGCCCCAGTTGTCGTCGGAGAAGAGCAGCGTCACGTCATCGGGGACGCGCATGCCCTTGTCGTAGTACTCCTGCACTTCCTTGTAGAGCGCCCAGACCTGCGGCGTCGCGGCGGCCGGCTTGCCGGTCACCTCTTCGATGATCTGCCGCTGGTCCGCCACGATCCGCTCCAGCAGCGCGATGTTCGCGCCCTGGGTCATGGGCATGTCGCCGTCGCCGCGCATGGCCAGCGTGACCACGCCCTCCCTGTCACCCTTGTTCCGGATGCCAGCGCGCCAGAACGCGCGCAGCACGCTGTCGTTCCGCTCGTAGTTCCACTCGCCCGTGCCGACCCGCCGCCACTCCTGCTGCGCCCGCTGCATGGGCTCGTGGTGCGACGTGCTCATGACGATGCCGTACTCGTCCGCGAGGATGGGGTTCTGGGGGTCGTCGAGGTTGAACGCGCTACCCCACATGGCCGGCCAGAGAAAGTTGCCCTTGAGGCGCAGGATCAGCTCGAACACCCGCGTGTACAGCCTGCTGTTGAAGCCGCCGTTGTACTCCCGCGTCCAGCCGGACATGGCGGGCGCTTCGTCGTTGATGAAGATGCCGCGGTACTTCACCGCCGGCGTGCCCTGCGTGTGCCGTCCCGGCAGCACGTACAGCGCGGACTGCTGCGGCACCGGCACGTCCGCCCACCAGTACCAGGGCGAGACGCCGATCTGCGCGGAGATGTCGTAGATGCCGTAGATGGTGCCGCGCTTGTCGCTGCCCGCGACCACCAGCGCCCGGTCCACCCCGGGCAGCGGATTGGCCACGATCTGGGTGACGAACGTCTCCCATTTCCCGGCCAGCGCCCGGCCATCGATCTTGCCTGCCGCCACCAGCCGGTCGATCGTGGCCGACCTGCCCATGGTGCCGATAAGCACCAGCTGCCGGGCGCCAGGCGCTCCGCCCACCGCCACGGCCGGCTCCATCTTGGTCACCCGGCCCAGGTCCGCCTTCAGGTCGTTGGCGGCCCGGATCACGCCCGGCCATTCACCTTCGTCGAGCCGCAGCGCCGCGACCTGGCCATCGGCGGCCAGGGCGAACCGACCGGCACCGGGGCTGCCGACCACGTAACGCGCGCTCCCATCCGGGAGCGCCTCCTGCGCGCAGAGCCCGGGGAGTGTCGGGGGCAGGAGCAGGAGCGACGGCGCCAGAGCGACTGCCTGTGGCAGCGACCGACCGCTGGTGGCGGCCGCCGGGAGAACTGCCGCGCGTGGGCTCACGGTGATCGCTCCCTCTGTCGGGAGACGCAGCCGGTCCGGAAGCGGCGGGGGCCGGCGTCTCATAATATGACATGATTACTCTCTTCCG
>VEPF01000217.1 GCA_012027055.1 Gemmatimonadota bacterium
GGTAGCTCTGCGCGTGCTCGCCGCGCGCTTGGTGCTGCTCCGGGCCGAGGCCGCGTTGTCGAGCGCGGCGGCGGACACGGTGAATGCGACGTCGCAGCTGGAGAATGCCGAGCGCTCCCTGGCTCGCCTGCTGACGCTGGATCCCGACGCGCTGCGTGGCCGGGCGCTCGCGCCCGTGCTGAGCGATGTCGTGCCGCCCGCGGATCGCACTGCGCCGCTCACCGTGGCGCTGGCGCGCAACGCAGAGGTGCAGCGTGTCCGCGCGCAGGTAGCCGCGGCGGAGCGGACGCGCGCCGAAGCGCGGGCGGCGTTCCTGCCGCGGCTGCAGCTGGCCGGGCGGTACACGGAATACGGCAGCAGCCTGGGCGCGGAGGCGGGCGAGTGGCAGGGCGGCGTGCAGCTGGGCTATCCGCTCTTCACCGGCGGCGCCCGGCTCGCGGCCGTGGCTCGCGCGCAGGCGGAGGTGGCTGCGGCGCGCGCGGACCTGGCCGCGCTCGAGCTGCGCACCGCGGACGCGGTGGACGCGGCGCTCGGCGCCTGGCAGGCCGCGCACGCGCAGGTTGCGGCGCTCACGGCTGTGCTCGCGCAGGCGCAGGAGGTGGCGCGCGTCGAGCAGCTCGCGCTCCGGCAGGGGGCGGGCGTGCAGTCGGACTACCTGCAGGCGGAGGCGGAGGTGTTCCGGGCGCGCGCCGCGCTGGCGCAGGCGCGCTACACGGAAGTGGGAGCGCACGTGGAGCTGGCGCGCGTAACCGGTGAACTGAGCGTGCCCTGGTTGCACGAGAACGTGGAGAGCGGGCAATGAAGCCGAAGCGGATTATTCCAGCCATCATCGTGCTGGTGGTGGTGGTCACCGCCGGGTGGCTGCTGTTTGGCCGCGGCAACGGCGAGGATGCGAACGCCATCACCGCTTCGGGCACGGTCGAGGTCACCGAAGCCGACCTGGGCTTCCAGCTGGGCGGACGGATCGCCGCGATCGACGTGCACGAAGGCGATGCCGTGCGCGCCGGCCAGGTGCTCGCGCGCCTGGATGCCGCAGAGCTGGACGCCCGCCGCAGCGCGGCCGAGGCGCAGGTGGCGGCGGCCAGGGCGCTGCTGCTCGAGCTGCAGCGGGGCGCGCGGCCCGAGGAGCTGGAGCAGGCGATCGCCGCGGAGTCGGCCGCGCGCCGCCGCCTGGAGGAAGTGGCCGCCAGTGCAGAGCGCACGCGTGCCCTGGAGCAGGGCGGGGCGGCCAGCAAGGAGCAGCTGGACCAGGCCGAGACCGGGCTGGCCCTGGCCCGGGCGCAGCACGAGCAGGCCGCGCAGCAGTTGCGCATGGTGCGCGAGGGACCGCGCGCGGAGCGGGTGAGCGCCCAGGAAGCGGTGGTTCGGCAGGCCCGGGGCGCCCTCGCACAGGTGGACGCGCAACTCGCGAACGCCGTGATCCATGCGCCGTTCGCGGGCGTGGTCAGCGTGCGCCACCGCGAGCCCGGCGAAACCGTGGGCGCGGGCATGCCGGTGCTGACCGTGCAGGACCCGAAGGACCGCTGGGTCCGGATCTACGTGCGGGAAGATGAAGTCGGGCGCAGCGCACTGAACCAGCCGGCACGCATCACCGCCGACGCGTATCCGGGTCGCGCGTATCCCGGCCACGTCTCCTTCATCTCGAGCGAAGCCGAGTTCACGCCGCGCAACGTGCAGACCGCGGAAGAACGCGTGAAGCTGGTGTATGCCGTCAAGGTCAACATCACCGATGATCCGCGGAGTGAGCTGAAGCCGGGCCTGCCCGCGGACGTGCAGCTGCTCCCCCGGACTGCCGCGCGCCAGCCGTGATCGGGGAGGCGCTCATCGTCCTGGACGGGCTCACCCGTCGCTTCGGCGCCCTCACGGCCGTGGACCGCCTCTCGCTCGAGGTGCGCACGGGCGAGCTGTTCGGCATCGTCGGCCCCGATGGCGCGGGCAAGACCACGACGCTCCGCATGCTGGCAGGCGTATTGCCGCCATCAGCCGGCGAGGCGCACATCGCGGGCATCAGCGTGGGCCGCGACCCCGAGGGCGCGAAGCCGTTCCTTGCCTACATGGCGCAGCGCTTCGGGCTGTACGAAGACCTCACGGTCCGCGAGAACATCGAGTTCTACGCCGACCTCTATCGCGTCCCCCGCCGCGACCGCCCGGCGAGGCTCGAGCGCCTCTACGCGTTCTCCAACCTGGGCGAGTTCGAGCACCGGCTCGCGGGCAAGCTGTCCGGCGGCATGAAGCAGAAGCTGGCCCTCTGCTGCTCGCTCATCCACCACCCCCGGCTCCTGCTGCTCGACGAGCCCACGTTCGGCGTGGACCCGATCTCGCGCCGCGACCTCTGGCTGATCCTGCACGAGCTGGTCGCGGAGGGCGTTACCGTCGTGGTGAGCACCTCGTACCTGGATGAGGCCGAGCGCTGCGACCGGGTGGCGCTGCTGCACCAGGGCCGCATGCTCGCGCTCGACGCGCCGACGGTGCTGCAGGAGAGCATGAGCGGCCGCCTGTTCGCGGTTACGACGGCGGCCCCGCGGGCCGCGCGCGACCGGCTGCGCGCTCACCCCGCGGTGCAGCGCGCCGTGCTCTTCGGTGACCTCCTCCACGTGGTGGTGCAGCCCGACACACCGGCCGCGAGCATCGCGGCGGTGCCGGGCGTGCAGGCGGTGCGTCCCCTGGATGCCTCGCTGGAGGATGTGTTCATCCACCTCGTCGGCGAGGCGGCGGGCCAGGAGGCCGCGGCATGAGCGCGGCCGTCGAGGTGCGGGACCTGACCCGCCGGTTCGGCGGCTTCACGGCCGTGGACCGCGTCAGCTTCGAGGTCGGGACCGGCGAGATCTTCGGCTTCCTCGGCCCCAACGGCGCCGGCAAGACGACGACGCTCAAGATGCTCACCGGCCTGCTTCCCCCGACTTCGGGGGAAGCCGTGGTCGCGGGCGTGGACGTGGCGCAGCAGGCGCTCGAGTTGCGGGCGCGCATCGGCTACATGTCCCAGAAGTTCTCGCTCTACGGCGACCTCACGGTGGACGAGAACCTGGAGCTGTTCGCGGGGCTGTACGGCGTGACCGGCGAGCGGTTCGCGCGGCGCCGCGCGTGGGCGCTGCACATGGCCGGCATCGAGGGCCAGGAGCGGCGCCTGACCGCGGAGCTGCCGCTCGGCTGGAAGCAGCGGCTCGCGCTCGGCTGCGCGGTGCTGCACGAGCCGCCGCTGCTGTTCCTGGACGAACCCACGTCGGGCGTGGACCCGATGGCGCGGCGCGCGTTCTGGGACCTCATCTACGAGCTTGCCGCGGGCGGTACCACGGTGCTGGTCAGCACTCACTACATGGAGGAGGCGGAGTACTGCCACCGCCTGCTGCTCATGCACCGCGGCCGCATCATCGCACAGGGGCGGCCGGCCGAGCTGCGGGGGCTCATGGCCGAGCCCATCTACTCGTTCCGCACGGACCACGCGCCGCAGGCGGTGGAGGCGCTGCAGCACGCGGAGGGCGTCCGGGAGGCCGCGCTGTTCGGCCGGGACCTGCACGTCGTGCTGGACCCGGAGCGCGACGAGCCGGAGCGGGTGCGCGCGCTGCTCGCCGCCGCGGGCCACGCGGTGCACGGGATCGAGCAGGTGGAGCCGTCGCTCGAGGACGTGTTCGTGGCCCTGGTCCGCCGCGAGGGCGGGGCGGTGACCACATGAGGAAGCATGCGTTGGACCTGGGCCGACTGCTCGCAGTGGCGCGCAAGGAGACCATCCAGCTGCGGCGCGATCCGCGCAGCCTGGCCATGGCGTTCCTGCTCCCGCTCGGGCTGCTGCTGTTCTTCGGCTATGCCATCAGCTGGGACCTGAAGGACCTGCCCATCGCGGTGCGTGACGAGGACGCCACGCGCTCCAGCCGCGAGCTGGTGGACGCGCTCGAGGGCAGCAACTTCTTCCAGGTCGCCGAACGACTCGACTCCCGCGCGCCCATCGACCACCTGCTGCGCCACGGCCAGGTCCGCGGCGTGCTGGTGATCCCGCGCGGCTTCAGCCGCGACCTGGCGGCGGGCCGGCGCGCGCCCGTGCAGCTCCTGCTGGACGGCAGCGACGCCAACACCGCCATCATCATGATGAACTACGCGGACGCGATCGCCGCCCGCTGGTCCCAGCAGGTGCTCTTGCGCGGCCAGCAGCTGCCCGGCCTCGCGACCGCCGAGCCGCGCGTCTGGTACAACCCCACGCTCGCCAGCCGCAACATGATCGTGCCCGGGCTGATCGCGGTGATCATGTCCATCATCGCGGCCATGCTCACGGCGCTGACCATCGCCCGGGAGTGGGAGCGAGGCACCATGGAGCAGCTGGCGGCCACGCCCGTGCACCGGCTGGAAGTGGTGTTCGGCAAGCTGCTGCCCTACGTGGTCATCGGCTTCATCGACGTCGCCGGGTCCACCATCCTGGGCATGCTGCTGTTCGGGGTGCCGCTGCGCGGCAGCGTGCTGCTGCTGGCCGGCCTGACCCTGCTCTTCCTGCTGGGCGCGCTGGGCCTGGGCATCTTCATCTCCGCCGCGCTCAAGTCACAGGTGCTGGCCACCCAGGTGGCGCTGGTGGCCACCTACCTGCCGGCCCTGCTGCTCTCCGGCTTCATCTTCGACCTGGGCGCCATGGCGCCCGTGCTCCAGGCCATCAGCCGGATCGTGCCCGCGCGCTACTTCATCGCCGTCACGCGCGGCATCTTCCTGAAGGGCGTGGGCGTGCAGGTGCTCTGGATACAGGGGCTCTCGATGATCATCTTCGCGGCCGTGGGCATCGGCGCCGCCACGGCCGCGTTCCGCAAACGGATCAGTGCCTGATGGACCGCACCCGCATCCTCGCCCTGGTCCGCAAGGAGGCGCGCCAACTGCTGCGCGACCCCAAGACCAAGCGCCTCATGTTCGGCGCGCCGATCATCCAGCTGTTGATGTTCGGCTACGCGGTCACGACGGATGTGAACCACGTGCCCACGGGCATCGTGGACCACGACCAGACCCAGCAGTCCCGCGCGCTGGCGGATGCGCTCACCGCCGGTGACTACTTCCGCATCGTGCTGCGCTCCGACCGCTCCGCCGATCTCGGCCGGGCGCTGGACCACGGCGACATCCTGATGGGCGTGGACATCCCGCCCGGGTTCGCCAGCGACCTGGCTGCCGGGCGGGGGGCGCGCGTGCAGCTCATCCTGGACGGCAGCAACTCCAATACCGCCACCGTGGCCCAGGGCTACGCCAGCCGGATCATCCAGCAGTTCGGGCTGCGACAGGCGCGTGCCACCGGCCTGAGCCTGGACCGCGGCGTGGACCTGCGCACCCGCGCCTGGTTCAACCCGTCGCTGCTGAGCCGCGTCTACAACGTCCCCGCCGTGGTGGGCCTGCTGCTGCTGCTCATGGCGCTGCTGCTCACGGCGCTCTCGGTGGTGCGCGAGCGGGAACTCGGGACCCTGGAGCAGCTCATGGTCAGCCCGGTCACCCCCGGCGAGCTGATCCTGGGCAAGACCATCCCGGTGGCCATCATCACCTTCATCGATCTGCTGCTGGTGGTGACGCTCGCGGTGCTCTGGTTCCACATCCCGCTGCGCGGCAGCATCCTCGCACTGTTCCTGGCGGCCGGCCTCTACATCCTCACTGCGCTCGGCCTCGGACTCTTCATTTCCACCATCTCGCGGACGCAGCAGGAAGCCTTCATGACCATGTTCCTGCTGCTCCTGCCGGCCATCATCCTGTCCGGGTTCATGTACCCGATCATGACCATGCCGGCGTTCTTCCAGCACCTCACGCTCTTCAACCCCGTGCGCTGGTTCCTGGAGCTGGTCCGCGAAGTGTTCCTCAAGGGTGCGGGCGTGCGCGACATCCTGCTGCCGCTCGCGATCCTCGCCGTCATGGCCGCCGGCGTGTTCGGCGCCGCCGTCGCGCGCTTCCGGAAGACGCTGGGCTGAGGTTCTTTCGGGCGGGGGCCGCAGCCTGGCCGATCGCGGCGACGGGACGTCCCGTAGCTCGGCTGGGCCACTGCGGGGCCGGCGGCTGCCGGCCCCGCGCGCGTTCAGGCCTGGTCGGACAACTGCCAGTAGATGTTGTACCGCTCGTGGTGCAGCCGGTAGTACGGGATCAGGGCGACGTCCTGCGGCCGACCGATCCCGTCGGTCCGGAAGCTCAGCGGCGCGTCCGGCTCCTTGCGCACGTGCGCGCGCACGCTCTCAGCCGTGCCCGCGAGCGTGGGCACGGTCACCGGCACGTTCAGGATGTCCCCCGTGGTGCGCTCGTTCCGCAGGATGTCCGCGCCGGGGAAGAGCCCGGCCCGGCCCAGCCGCCCGGCCAGTACCACCGGTCCGTAGACGAACGCCACGCGCGCCGGGTCGCCCGGGAGCGGCGCGGTCCGGAGGCGCATCGGGAGCGTGAGCTCGACCACGTCGCCCGAGCGCCACTCGCGCTCGAGCGCCACGAAGCTCCGCGGCGCCACTGTTCCCTGCCACGGCCTGCCGTTCACGGTCAGCGCCGCGCCCTCCGCCCAGCCGGGCACGCGCACGTGCAGCGTGGTGCGTACCGGCTGCTCGGCAGTGATCGCCAGCCGGGTCGCTTCCGATTCCGGGAACGAGGTGGTCTGCCGCAGCGTGATGCCTTTCGCCCGCCACTGCACCTCGGAGGCGATGAACAGGTTCACGTAGAGCGCGTCGTCGCCCTCGAAGTAGATGGAGTCGGCGTACTTCGCGTGATTCTCCAGGCCCGAGCCGGTGCAGCACCAGAACGAGTCGACGGGCGTGTGGTACAGCTTCAGATATCCGGGCCGCGTGGGCTGGAAGTACGTGTTCCAGCCGGTGTCCGGGTCCTGCGAAGCCAGGATTCCGTTGAGCAGCGCCAGCTCGTAGTAGTCGGCATATTCCGGCGACGGCTCGCCGGCGAAGAGCATGCGGGTGAGCCGCAGCATGTTGTACGTGCAGCACGTCTCCATGGTCTTGGCGGACTGCAGACGCTGCGGGAACTCGCGCACCGGGAAGAAATGCTCCAGGTCGCCGTGCCCGCCGGTCACGAACGACCGCGCCGGCACGATGGTGTGCCAGAAGAAGTGCGCGGCCCGCAGGTACTGTGGGTCGCCGGTCAGCTGATACAGCCGGTGGAAGCCCACCACCTTGGGGATCTGCGTGTTCGCGTGCAGCCCGTCCAGCGGGTCCGTTCCCGCGACCAGCGGATCCAGCAGCGCGCGGTGGCTGAAGCGCTGCGCGAGCGTGAGGAAGCGCGCGTCGCCCGTGAGCGCGTGCACGTCGGCGAGCACCTCGTTCATCCCCCCGTGCTCGCGCGCCAGCATGCGCTGGAACTGCTCGTCCGTCAACGGGGCGGTGGTGCGCAGCGCCCACTCCGAGAGCCCGAGCAGCACGGTGCGCGCGGTCGCGTTGCCGGCGTACTGGTACGCGTCGCGGAGACCGGCGCAGACCTTGTGCATGGTGTACCACGGCACGCCCACGAAGCGCTCGCTGCGCACCGCGTTCTCCAGCTGCTGCGCCCCGTCGGGGAAAGCGCAGACCAGGCCGGTGCCGCCCGCGTCCTGGCACGCCTTCAGCTCGCTCACGATGTAGTCGAGCCGCTGGCGCACCTGCTCGTCACCCGTGCTCGCGTACAGCTGCGCGCCCGCGCTCAGCCAGTGCCCGAGCGTGTGCCCGTGGCACCGGATCTCGTTCCACGGGTCCTGCGATTCCCAGCCGCCGTAGACCGGGGCCTTGGGCTCGAGGCCGGCGTTCACGCGGAAGTTGTGGAGCAGCCGGTCCGGGTCCAGTTCCAGCAGGTAACGGGTGTTCCGCTCCCGGGCCGCGCGGAAGGGGCCATCGAGCAGCGTCACCGCCTGCAG
>VEPF01000078.1 GCA_012027055.1 Gemmatimonadota bacterium
GCGCCATGCCGCGCCCGCAGCCGGCTGCCGGTGCGGGCGCGGCATGGCGCCGGGCGGCGGCGAGGTCGCGGGGGCGGCCTGGCGCACCCAGCGCGCGCCGGCAGGCCCGACCGCGAGCACGTCCGCGCGGAACACCTCGATCTCGTGACTGCCGGGAGCGACCGGCAGCACCACCACCACGCCTTCCTGCACCGCGACCGTGCTGACCTTCGTGAGCGTGTCGTACCGCACGGTGAAGCGCGTGCCCCGCACGCTGGCCGCCAGCGTGGGAGACTTGATGGAGAAATCGGAGCGGATGGTTTCCTGCTTCGGGACCTGCGCGCCGATCTCGCCCATCTTCAGCAGCACCCGGATCTTGATCCGGTCCTCCACGGTCTGGACATCGCTCAACAGTCCGCGGGTCAGCTCGCGGTACTCGAGGGTCGTACCATCGGTGAACGTGATCGTGAGCGAGGCATCGACGCCGGTCGCGATCTCGTCGTTCACGCCCAGCGACCCGCCGGTGAGCGGACGCCAGTCGCCGCCGGCCGTCCGCACCAGCACCTCGCCCACCGCTTTCGCCACGGTCGCCACCGGCCTGCCGCCGGACGGAGGCGGTACCGGCGGCACCTCACCGCCCTGCGCCTGGCCGGTCAGCGTCACCAGGCGCGGGCAGTAGCGGTTGAGCAGCGTGTACGTCTCCGCCGCGATCAGGTGCTCCCAGTAGACCTGGTCGACACCGGCCGCGCAGTCCAGCTGCTCCGCCTGGCGGCCGAGCGCCATGCTCCTCAGCCCGGCCAGGTAGATGTCCACGGAGCTCTGGACGAGCTGCAGGTCGACGGTGCGGTAGCCGGCTTCGGACCAGCGCTGCAGGGCGGCCGCATCGCTCTTCACCAGCGCGTCATGGTCCGTGATGAACTGCTGGAGCATGGGCTCGCGCACCACGTACTGGGCGCGGGCCACGGCAGGCATCAACGCCAGCGCCAGGACGAGCGCCGGCAGGCGGCGCCGCGCGCGCCGGCCGAGGTCGGATGGCATCGTCATGGCTCCCTCTCCGTGACGCAATTGTTCTGAAGGCGCTGTCCCTCCAGGCGGCTGTATTCCAGGGTGACAGGGAGCTCGCGAAACTCTCTTCCGAGCCAGTCGGCGCGTTCGCGCGCCGCGCGCGCCAGCATCAGGTAGAAGGTATACGGGCTGTCGCGCATCTCGGGCGTCACTGCCAGCCCGTACTTCGCGGCGTCGGCCTGCAGCAACGCGCTGGACAGCTCAACTTCGATCAGGGCCGGCCGACCGCGCTCTCGCAGCCGCTCGGCGACTCCATCGAAGTACTCGGCCCATTCCGTTTCTTCCTTCATCGTCGCCATCCGCTGGTTGAGCTGCGGCGCCAGCTCGCGCATCCGGGCATCGAGCTGCGCGCAGATCGTCGACTGGGCCTGGGGAGTCGGTTGAGCCGGAGTTGGAGCCGGAGCCGGCGCGGCGGGTAAGCCCGCACCGAGGTTGACATTGGCCCAGTCACGCTTCGATGCCGCCTCCAGGTCCTTTCTCCGGGCCTCGAGCGCCGCCAGCTCTTCCGGGGCGAAGATGGCCGCCTTCGTGCCCTGGAAAGCGATGGCCAGGAAGGCCTGAATGCGTTCCTCGACCTTGCGGAACTCGATGGAAAAGTCGAAACCCCCGGACTTCCAGAAATCGCCGCCCGCAGCCTGCTCGGCGTAGAGCGCCCGCAGGAATCCATCGATGACGGCCGGCGTGATCTTCGCCATGCCGTCATCGTTGTAGTTGACGACGACGCGCTCAGGTGTGCCCTGTCCGTTCGCGGGCGCGGCGCCCCAAATGGCGGCGGCCGCGCACGCGACGAGTACCCGCGTGTACATGGTGGTCCCTCGAACTGAGGTAGGTGCCTTCGAGCCGGTGATTTGCAGGCGCGCGGACCGGGCCGGGTCCACCCCGGCGCGTGCCCCGCCGGAGTGGTATCGTGCCGTGATCGTGCCGCCCCACTGACCGGGCTTGGTGCTCGCGTGCGACTTTGGCTGCTCTCGCTGCTGCTGTGCGGCTGTCTGTGGCTGCCGGGCCCCGGCCGGGCGCAGACGCCGCTGAGCGTGCTGCGGGACGGGACCTGGGTCGAGTGGTGGCGTCCGGCGGACGCGCCGGCGCGCTGGTCCGGGCCGTTGCCGGTGGTGAGCGAGGCGGTGGCCTGGCAGGCGGCCGGCGCGGGCATCGAGTGGGGCGAGCTGCACCTGTCCGGGCGCGGTCTGGCCCGCCGGGTGCTCGCGATCGTGGTCCGGGCCGACCCCGGGCGCCTGCGGTTCTCGTTGGACCGGCCGGAGGGCGGGCGCTGGGACCTCGATGCCGCGCCGGCCGGCGCGGTACTGGCCTTCAACGCGGGGCAATACACGGCTGCCGGCCCGTGGGGCTGGCTGGTGCTCGAAGGGCGGGAGCGACAACCGCCTGGCACCGGGCCGCTGGTCATGGCCATCGTCGCGGACGACCGTGGGGCCCTGCGCTGGCTCGATCCCGGGGAGCCGCCGCCGCGCGCTGCTGGCCATGTCCGCGCGGCGTTCCAGTCCTACCCGGCCCTGCTCACCGGCGATGGCGAGGTGCCCGGCGCGCTGCGGGTCGCGGGGCAGGGTATCGACCTGGCGCACCGCGATGCCCGCCTGGCGCTCGGGGAACTGCGCGACGGCCGCCTGCTGGTCGTGCTCACCCGGCTCGACGGTCTGGGCGGAGCGCTCGAGGCGGCACCGTTCGGGCCGGCGGTGCCGGAGATGGCGGCGCTCATGGGCGCGCTCGGGTGCCGCCGGGCCGTGCTGCTGGACGGGGGAATTTCTGCCCAGTTGCTGGTGCGTGGGCCGGGCGCGAACGTCCGGCGGTGGCGCGGCTGGCGCGCGGTTCCGCTGGGGCTCATCGCGATGCCACGCGAATGAGCTGCGGACTGCTCGAAACCCGACCGCGAGAAGCATCTTCGCCTGCGGTCCGTCCTGCGGCTGTGGCCGGGGAAACCACCCGGTCCAATATTGCCCCGGCCCGTGACCGCCACAACGGCTGGCCGGGTCGCATTCGAACGCGGCTCCGGGGAGGTACCATGACAACTGGAACACTGCGGGCAGTGGCCGCGGCCGCGTCGCTGGCCAGCACCGCAGGGTGTGCCGCGCACCGGCCGCCCGCGCTGCCCACGGCCCCGGCCGCAGCACTGGGCATTTCGACCGTGGCGCTGGCGCGGATCGACCGCGTGCTCCAGGCGTTCGTGGACTCGGGCCGCGTGGGCGGCATCTACGCGGTGATCTCCCGGCACGGGCAGATCGGGTACGAGCGGACCTTCGGGTGGCAGGACGTCGCCTCGCGGAAACCGCTCCGCCGCGATGCCATCTTCCGCATCTACTCGATGACCAAGCCGGTGGTGGCCGTGGGTGTGCTGCGCCTGGTCGAGGACGGCAGGGTCGGTCTCGATGATCCGGTCTCCAAGTACATCCCCTCGTTCGCGAACGTGCGGGTGTTCGCCGGCGGGAGCGCGGCCGCGCCAATCCTGAAAGGACCGGACTCGCCCATCACGGTGCGGCAGCTGCTGAACCACACGTCCGGGCTGGCATACGGCCTCACCAGCGGACCGGTGGACACCATCTTCACCGGGGCCAAGCTCTACGACGCGGGCCGCACGCTGGCGGAGTTCACCGACAGCCTGGCGCGCCTGCCGCTGCTGTTCTCGCCCGGCACGCGCTGGAGCTACAGCTCCGGGCTCGACGTGGCCGGCCGGGTGATCGAAGTCGCTTCCGGGCAGCCGCTCGACCGTTTCCTGGTTGAGCAGATCTTCCGCCCGCTCGGCATGCGCGACACCGGCTTCCGCATCCGTCCGGAAACGCGGGATCGGCTGGTCACGGTCTACGCGCGCGACCCCGAGGGTACCCTCCGGGCGCTCGGCCAGGATGGGCTCATGGCCATGTTCGAGCCGGACGCGCGCTTCTTCTGGGGGAGTGGCGGCCTGCTCTCGACGCCCGACGACTACCTCCGCTTCGCGCAGATGCTGCGCGACGGCGGCAGCTTCGGGACCACCCGCATCCTGCAGCCCAAGACCGTCGCGCTCATGACCCACAACACCCTGCCACCCGAGCTCACACCCGTCTCCTACTCGTCGCTGGGCGACGACACCTACGGCTTCGGGCTGGCCGTGGCCGTGAAGGTGGACACGGCGGGGGCCGCGCGGCCGGGCCCGGCCGGCATCTTCCGCTGGTCGGGATACCTGGGCACCTACTTCTGGGTGGACCCGGCGAACGACCTGATCGCCATGGTGTGGACCCAGCTCTCGCCGGGCGGGCGCGCGCGCCGCGAGCCGGTGTTCCAGGAACTGGTCTACGGCGCGCGCGCGCGTTAGTCTGCCCCGAGCCGCGCCCGAACGATCCATGACACCTGCTGCGGAGCGACGATATCCATGCGTGCCCACCTGCGTCCTGTGCTCGCGATCCTGCTATTGGTGATGTCGCTGCCGGTTGCCGCGCAGCAACCGCGGCCGGAGGACACCGAGGTCTGGAAACCCGTCCCGCCGGTCGTGACGAGCACCGCAGGCAGTGTCGGGGCCGCGGCGCCCTCGGACGCGATCGTGCTCTTCGCTGGGAGAAGCCTCGACGAGTGGGTCAACGTGCGCGACGGCGCGCCCGCCGGCTGGCTCGTGCGCGACGGGGTGCTGGTGGTCGAGAAGGGCGCCGGCAACATCGAGACCCGACGTCGCTTCAGCAACTACCAGCTGCACCTCGAGTGGCGCGTCCCGCCGGATGTCACGGGCAGCGGCCAGGCGCGCGGCAACAGCGGGCTCTTCCTGGCTTCGACCGGCCCCGGTGATGCCGGTTACGAGGTCCAGATCCTGGACTCGTACCGCAACGAGACGTACGTGAACGGCATGGCGGGCAGCATCTACAAGCAGGCGATCCCGCTCGCCAATCCCACGCGCCCGCCGGGGGAATGGCAGGCGTACGACGTGATCTGGACCGCGCCGACCTTCACGCCTGCCGGCCAGCTGCAGACGCCGGCGAGGGTCACGGTGTTCTTCAACGGCGTGCTGGTGCAGAACGATTTCGTGCTCACCGGCGAAACGCTCTACATCGGCGCGCCCCGGTATCGCGCCCACGGTCCGAGCCCGATCAAGCTGCAGGCGCACGGCGATCCCAGTCCGCCGCTCGCGTTCCGCAACATCTGGGTGCGCGAGCTGCCGTGAGGCCAGGCCGTGCCGATAGGGGAGCGGACCCGGTCGCGTGTCGCATCACGAGCCACCCGCGAACTCGTGACAGGAGGAGTGCAGTGCAGTTACGTGTCCCGGCGCTGGGGCTGGCCATGGCCATCGCCCTGGCCGGTTCCGCGTGCAGCAGCAACGGCAGCAACGGCGATCCGACCGGCGCGGGCGGGGCTCCGGCCACGCACACCATCCAGAAAGGGAGTGCCAGTCACGCCCCCGGACTCACCACGCCGCTGCAGAACTGCGTATCCTGTCACGGCGCCGATCTGCGGGGCAGCGGCGAGGCGCCGTCCTGCTACAGCTGTCACGGGAAGAAGTGGAGCTGACCGCGGCCGGCTGACGCGAGCGCGCCCGGCCGCCGCGCGCGAGTCGAGCTTTCGATGAGCATCTCCCTGGCGTTGCTGATCCTGGGGTCGGCCGGGCTGGTCGGGGTATCCCGCCACAGCCTGATGCAGCCGCGCGCGCACGGCTTCTACCGCTTCCTGGCCTGGGAGCTGATGCTCGTGCTGTTGTTCCTGAACTGGCGCTACTGGTTCGTGCGCCCGTTCGCGCCGCACCAGGTCGCATCCTGGCTGCTGCTCTTCGGCTCCATCCCGCTCGCGGTCGAGGGCGTACGGCTCCTCAGGGGCAGCGGCGCGGCGCATGCCCGCGCGCGCAGTGCGGAGCCCGAGCTGTTCGGGATCGAGCGGACGACGTCGCTG
This sequence comes from Gemmatimonadota bacterium, assembly GCA_012027055.1. Lineage (GTDB taxonomy): Bacteria > Gemmatimonadota > Gemmatimonadetes > Longimicrobiales > RSA9 > VEPF01. The sequence goes on from VEPF01000078.1 coordinate 5,899, forward strand.
GTCACCACCGGCATCTACCACTACATCCGGCACCCGATGTACGCATCGCTCCTGGCGCTCACCTGGGGGATCATGCTGAAGCACCCCACCATTCCTGGCGGGGCGCTCGCGGCCGGTGCCACGGTGTTGCTCTACGTCACGGCGAAGCTGGATGAGGCGGAGTGCCGCCGCTACTTCGGCGAGGCGTACGTGCGGTACATGGCGGGGACCCGGATGTTCGTGCCCTTCATCTGCTGAGCGCGGCCGCGCCGGCCGCGCCCTTCAGCGCCCGCCCGCCAGCAGGTTGACGAACAGCCGGTACGCGCCCGGCACGCCCGCGGGCAGTTGCCGGAAGAAGGCGAGCCCGGTGTAGATCACGGTCCCGGTGCCGAACGGTGCCACCAGCAGTGCGCCCTGCTGCGGCTCCTGCCCCGGGTCCGCCATGGCCAGCAGCGGCTGCCAGTGCGCGTCCCAGCTGCGCGGGAACCACAACCCTCGCTCCTGCACCCAGCCCAGCCAGTCGGCCGCGCCGATGCGGTTCGGCACAGTGAGCAGCGGCGATGCCGGCTCAACCATGGTCACGGGCGCGGTCTCATCCGTCACCCGGTCGGCGGGGCGCGCGAACGTGAGCGGATACGGCGCGAGCCCGCGTTCCGCCCACACCGCCTGCTGGTACTGCACCACGAGCGTGCCGCCGCTACGCACCCACTCCAGCAGCCGCGGGTTCGCGCCCGCCAGCTCCGGCCGGGTGTCGAAGACCCGCACGCCGATCACGATCGTGCCGTAGCGGGCGAGATCCGTGCCCGCACCCAGCGACTCGGCGGTGAGCGGCTCGACGCGGATGCCGAGCTGCGCGAGCGCGGCCGGCACCTCATCGCCGGCGCCCATGACGTAGCCGACCGGCCGCGTGCGCAGCGCAGGCGGGACCGTCACGTCCACGGCCGTCACGGCCATGTGCGCATCGGCGAAGAGCGGGTACGGCTGGATGTGCGGGTAGTCGATCAACCGGAAGCCGCGCGTGTACTCGCGCCCGGCCGCATCCCGGAACGCCGCCGCGATCTCATAGCGGCCCGCGCGCAGGCCCGCGGGCGGCGATACGGCGAAGCGGAACTCGCGCCCTTCCCCGGGCGCGAGGCGCACCGGCGCGGCCAACGGCGAGGCGGTCCACCCGGACGGCAGCTGCAGCCGCAGCTCGCCCTCGACCGGGGCACCGACTTCCTCCGCCAGGCGCACCACCACCGGGAGCGGCGTGGTCGTGTCGCGCGGCCGCACCGCGGCCTCGCGGTCCAGCAGCACCGAAACCGCGGGAGCCACCCGGACCGGGCGGCGGCTCTCGCCCGTCACTGCGCTGACCGCGCGGTAGGTGAGCTCCTGCCGCACCCGCACGGGCGCGCCCGCCACGGTCACGGCGAACGGCACTGCCAGGGGTGGGTCGAACGGCAGTCCGGCGCTGCCATCGACTTCCGGCCAGGCATAGAGGTCGCCCTGTCGCGGGCTGCGCAGGAAGTACGGCTCCGTGACGGTCCCGGGCGCGCTCAGGCGGAGCGGGCGCGTGGCCAGCTCGCCCGGCCCCACGGTGATGGCCGAGTCGGGTGTGAGGTGCCAGGTGACCGGCCGGGCGCCCCCGTTCCACAGGGTCTCGGTCACCTCGATGTTGCTGCCCGGCGCCACCTGCTCCGCCGGCGCAGTGGCATCGAATACCAGTCGCTGCGCCGCCGCGAGCGCCGCGGCCGCATCCTCGAGCTCCGCGCGCACGTACCAGCTGAGCTCGCGCCCGGCGGGAGTCGCGGGCAGCAGGGAATCGGCAGCGACCAGCAGCGGCAGCGCGCGGGCCAGGATGGCGACGACGTCGTCCGGCGCCCGCGGCCGGAGCGCGGCCCGCGCGGCCGCGGCGCCGGAGTCGGCCGCGGCCCGCGGGCGGGTGGCCGGGG
>VEPF01000373.1 GCA_012027055.1 Gemmatimonadota bacterium
GAGCCAGCCGCAGGACAGCGTATTCCGCGTGCAGGTCGAGCTGACGCAACCGGACTGGGGCTACGAAGTCCGCTTCGATGGGAGCGACGCGCTGCTGCTGCGCATCCGGCGTCCGCCCGAGATCGACCCGGAAGAGCCGCTGCGCGGACTGCGCATCGCCGTCGATCCGGGCCATCCGCCGGCCGGCGCGATGGGACCGACCGGGCTGCAGGAGGCGGACGCGAACCTGGGGGTCGGGCTGCGGCTCCGGCCGCTGCTGGAGCAGGCCGGCGCCTACGTGATCATGACGCGCTCCGACAGTACGTCCGTCGAGCTGGGGGCGCGACCGCGCATGGCGGTGGATTCCGGCGCGCACATCCTGGTCTCGCTGCACAACAACGCGTTCCCGGACGGGGTCAACCCGTTCGCCAACAACGGCACCAGTGTCTACTACTTCCAGCCGCACAGCGTGGACCTGGCCCAGCAGCTGCAGGCCGAGCTGCTGTCCGAGCTCGGGCTGCGTGACATCGGCATCGGCCGCGCCGACCTGGCGCTGGTGCGGCCCTCCTGGCTGCCGGCCGCGCTGAGCGAAACCATGTACCTGATGGTGCCGCAGCAGGAGGCCGCCCTGCGCGATCCGGTCACCCAGGAACGGATCGCCCGCGCGCACCTGCGGGCGCTCGAGGCGTTCGCACGCGGGCGCGCGGCCGCGCGCCGCTGATGACGCCCGCGCGGCTGCTGCGGTCGGCGTTGCTGATCGCGCTCGCCGGGGTTGGTCCGGCCACGGCGGGCCAGGCGCGCGCACAGGTGCCCGCGGCGGCGCGCTGGCAGACCATCGAGAGCGCGCATTTCCGGGTGACGTTCACGGCCGGGCTCGAGCCGCTGGCGCGCCACGCCGCCACGGCGGCTGAGCGGGCGAGGGAAGGGCTCACTGCCTACCTGGCCAGGCCGCCCGCCGGACGGATCGACATCGTGCTCGCGGACAACGTGGACTACAGTAACGGCAGCACCACGCCGTTCCCGTCCAACCGCATCCAGCTGTACGCCAAGCCACCGGTCGACGTGGCCGAGCTGAACTACTACGGCGACTGGCTGGACCTGGTGCTGGTCCACGAGCTGGCGCACGCGTTCCACCTCGATGCGACGTCCCGCTTCGGATCCGCCCTGCGCCGCGTCTTCGGGCGCGTCCCCGTGCCCTGGCCGCTGTTCCCGGCGATCGGCTCGCCCGGTTGGGGTGTGGAAGGGCTCGCGGGCGCCGCCGAGTCCGGGCTCACGGACCTGGGCCGGCTCCGCGGCACGCATCACGACATGGTCGCGCGGACCGCCGCCCTCGAGGCGGAGATCGACGACATCGACCGGCTCGCTGCCGCGACTCCCGTGTGGCCGGGCTATCAGCGCGCCTACGTCTACGGCTCGCTGTTCATCAGGCACCTCCAACAGCAGCACGGCGACTCCGTAGTGCGGCGGATCGTGAATGCGAGCGCGAGCGCCGTGATCCCGCCGCCGCTCTGGTACGACCGTGTCGGACAGCGCGCGGTCGGGGCCAGGTTCCGGGTCGCGTACGATGCGTGGCGCGACAGCGCCACGCGACGCTATCGCGCCCTTGCCGACACGCTGCGGGCGGGAGGGCTCAGCAGCGCACGCACGCTGGTGCGGCAGGGCGGGTGGGCCGCGTACCCGCGCTGGTCGCGGGACGGCCGGAGGATCGCCTACGCCCACAACGACCGGCGCAGCACGCCGACGTTGCGCGTGATCGACGCGAGCTCGGGAGCGGGACTGTGGGCGAGGCGGCACAACACGGAGAGCAACGCGGCCTGGCTGCCGGACGGCTCGCTGCTCACGAGCGACCTGGAGTTCACGGACCGCGATCACCTCTTCCTGCGCCTGGAGCGCTTCACCGCTGCCGGGACCAGCCCGCTGCCGGGCAGCAACCGGGCGCGGCTGCAGGACGTGGACGTGAGTGCCGACGGGGCCATGGGCATCGCGGTCGAAAACGCGGGTGGCACGAACCGGCTGGTCAGGTTCGATCCGCGCAGCGGCGACGTCGCCGCGCTCACGGACTACGATCCGCGTGTCCAGTGGGCCGGGCCGCGCTGGTCGCCGCGCGCGGACCTGATCGCAGTGTCGCGCTGGACGGCAGGCGGCCGCTACGACGTCGTCATCCTCGATGCGCGCGGCGGCGTGCGGCAGGAACTCACGGACGGCATCGGCATCAACAGCTCGCCCGCCTGGTCGCCGGACGGACGCTACGTGGTGTTTTCCTCCGACCGCAGCGGCATCGCCAACCTCTATGCCTTCGATCGCGCGCAGGGGAAGCTCGCGCAGCTCAGCAACGTGCTGACCGGCGCGTTCCAGCCGGATGTCTCGCCCGACGGACGCAGCGTGGCGTTCAGCGCGTATCACCACGATGGCTATCACATCGAGGTGCTGCCGTTCGATCCGGCCGCGTTCCGGGACCCGTCGCCGGCACGGCTGCCGGCGCTGCCCGCCTTGCCCGGGCCGGTGAAATGGCCGGCCGACAGCAGCGCGACCGGGCCACAACCGTATGACCCGGTGAAGTCCGCGGCACCCCGGTGGTGGGCGCCCGCGATCATCGCGCAGGACAGCAGCACCTTCTGGGGCATCAGCACGGGTGGCCTGGACCTGGTCGGCCGCCATGCCTGGAGTGCGTGGGCGGCCATATCCCCCGATGATGGCCGCAGCCAGGGTGGTGTCTGGTACGAGTACCGGGGGTTCCCGAGCCTCGCCGGGACCGCGCTGCAGCCGTCGCTCCAGCTGGCACTGGCGCGCGATTGGGACCGGCTCACGACCCCACCCAAACCGGGCGATCCCTACATCGACGAGCGGGAGGACGTGCTGAGCGCCCGGACCGCGTTCCTGTACCGGCACTTCCGCAGCGTAGCGAGCGTGACGCTCGGCGCGGAACTGGTGAAGCGGCGCCGGCTGCTCATGGCGGCGCCCGGCAAGCGCCTGCTGGACCCGGAGGATGGGCTCATCGGAGCCCGCGTCACGACGCTGTTCAGCACGGCGCATCGGTATCCGTTCTCGATCAGCGCGGAGGATGGGATTACCGTGCAGATTGGCGTCCGCCAGCGCTGGGATCGATCCCCGAGCACGGGCGTGAACAGCCAGGGAGACACGGTCCATCACGATGCGGGCTGGCGGGAGGTGACAGCGTGGTCGGCAGGCTACCTGGCACTCGGGCGCGTGGCGTTCGCAAACGCCGTGCTGGGCCTGCGCGGCAGCGCCCTGGTACGCGACGGGCCGGGTGCCGGCACCGAGGGCGTCGGCGACGCCAGCGGTGGCGCGCTGCCGGTCGGAAGCCTGATCGACCTGGGCGGGTCCCGCTTCCTGCCCGTGCGAGGGTTCCCCGCCAGCGCCCGCCGCGGCACCCGGGCCTGGAGCGCCACCGCGGAACTGCGGGTGCCGCTGGCACTGCTCGCCTTCAAGCCCCGCCCCCTGCCTTTCTACCTCGACCGCCTGAGCGCGGCCGCGTTCGTCGATGCCGGTGACGCCGCCTGCGCCGCAACCGAGCCCTGCGACCCGCGCCGCCTCGGCCCGGCCCTGGTGGGCATGGGCGCCGAGCTCTGGCTGGACGCCTCCATCCTGGGCGGAGGGTTCCTGCTCCGCGCCGGAGGTGCCCTTCCAGCCCGGGGCGGTTCCGACCACGAGCCGCGCTGGTACCTGCAGGTCGGTACCCCCTTCTAGCAGCCCGGCAGGCACGTTTGGAGCGGCGGCCTGCTTCTCCACAACCGGGGGTGGAAAAGCGCGCGCAGGGCGCGCCAAACGGCGCCGAACGGGGTATTCCACAATGGTGGAAACGGTGGATAACTCCGACTCTTGACCACAAAATGTAGAGTTGGTACGTTGGACTCCCCACAAGATGTTGGGTCCGCCCGCCTCCCCGGGCGGAGAGCGCAACGCTAATCCCCGGAACGAACGGTTCCACACAGCGACCATTGACAGGCCCGCGTCATTGCTGCCTGAGCTATTGCCATTGGCCGAGTATCGAGGATGAAGATGAGCCCTGAATCCCGCGTCGCCGACCAGCTCCCGGACGATCTGCCCGCCGCCGACCTGTCGGAGAACGCGCGCATCGTGCTGGGCCGGCGGTACCTGAAGAAGGACGACAAGGGGCGGCCGACGGAGGAACCCGAGCAGATGTTCTGGCGGGTGGCGCGGACGATTGCGGCGGAGGACGCGAAGTACGGAGCGAGCCAGGGCGCAGTTGATGCGCTGGCGCGCGAGTTCTATCGGTTGATGACCCGCCGGCTGTTCGAGCCGAACTCGCCGACGCTGATGAACGCCGGCCGGCCGCTGGGTCAGTTGTCGGCGTGCTTCGTGCTGCCGGTGGAGGATGCACTCTCGAACGGGCTGAACGGCATCTACGACACCCTGCGGGCGATGGCGCTGGTGCACCAGTCGGGGGGCGGGACGGGTGTTGCGTGCAGCCGGCTGCGCCCGACCAACGACGTGGTGAAGTCGACGATGGGCGTGGCCAGCGGGCCGGTGTCCTTCATGCGGCTGTACGATGCCTCGACGGAGGTGGTGAAGCAGGGGGGCACGCGGCGGGGCGCGAACATGGGCATCCTGCGCGTCGATCATCCGGACCTCCGGGAGTTCGTGACCTGCAAGCTGGACGTGACGCAGATCACGAACTTCCACATCTCGGTGGCGAACACGGCCGCCTTCATGGAAGCGGTGAAGGCGGGGACGAAGTACGAGCTGGTGAATCCGCGGACCGGGAACGTGGTCGGCCAGGAAGATGCGCGCGAGATCTTCGACCTGATCGTGCACGGCGCGTGGGCCACGGGTGAGCCGGGCGTGTTCTTCATCGATGAAGCGAACCGGTACAACCCGGTGCCGCACCTGGGGGGCTACGAGGCCACGAATCCGTGCGGCGAGCAGCCGCTGCTGGCATACGACGTCTGCAATCTAGGGAGCCTGAACGTCGGCCTGTTCGTGCGCGCCGATGCGTCCGCGGGCGCGCCCTGGCGGGAGCGGGTGGACTGGGAAGCGCTGCGTTCGGCGGTGCACCTCTCGGTGCACTTCCTGGACAACGTCCTCGACGCGAACAACTTCCCGCTGCCGGAAATCCACCAGCTGGCGCACCGCATCCGGCGCATCGGCCTGGGCATCATGGGCTACGCCGACCTGCTGGTCCGGGTGGGCGTGGGCTACAACACCGAGGAAGGCATCGAGCTGGGGCGCGAGCTGATGCGCTTCATCGACGAGGAGGGGAAGCGCGCGAGCGAGCGGCTGAGCGAGCACCGGGGTGTCTTCCCCGAATGGGAGCAGAGCATCTGGGGTCCGGACATCAGCTGCGCGCGCGGATCCGACGGAGTGCGCATCCGGCCGGCGCGGCGGCTGCGCAACTGCAACATCACGACCGTGGCGCCGACCGGCACCATCTCGATCTTCGCGGACTGCTCCGGCGGCATCGAGCCACTCTTCGCGGTGGCGTTCATGCGCAACCAGGCGGGCGCGCTGATGCCCGATGTGAACAAGGATTTCGTCGCGGTCGCGAAACAGCAGGGCTGGTACAGCGACGAACTGATGAAGCGGATCGCGGAGGAGGGGCACATCCACTTCCCGCAGGTGCCGGAATCGGCGCAGCAGGTGTTCGTGACCGCCCACGACATCACGCCGGAGTGGCACATCCGCACGCAGGCGGCCTTCCAGGAGTACGTGGACAGCGCGATCTCCAAGACCTGCAACTTCGCGCGCGAAGCGAAGGAGCAGGACGTGCGCGAGATCTACCTGATGGCCTACGAGCTGCACTGCAAGGGCGTGACCGTCTACCGCGATGCGTCCCGACCCCAGCAGGTGCTCTCGACGGGCAAGACCGCGAAGGATGCGGGTGCCACGCCCGCGCCGGCCAAGGCGGGCGACAGCGAGGCGGCGCTGGCGGACGCGCGCGAGCAGCTGCACAAGTACCAGCAGGCGATCGACGAGCTGAGCACCAAGCTGAAGGACGCGGAGGAGCGGCTCGCCGTCCGCCGCCACAAGCGCACCCGACCGGCCGCCCTGAAGGGCACGACCCGGCGGTTGCCGAGTCCGCTCGGCGACCTGTACGTCACGGTCAACGAGGATGAAGCGGGCAAGCCGTTCGAGGTGTTCGCCACACTGGGCAAAGCGGGCGGCGCGGCCATGGCCGACGTGGAAGCGATCGGACGGCTGATCTCGCTGTCGCTGCGCAGTGGCATCGCGCTCTCCGAGGTCTACCAGCAGCTGCGCGGAATCTCCTGCGATCGCGCGGTAGGCATCGGGCCCAACAAGGTGCTGTCGGTGCCGGACGCGATCGCGCAGGCGCTGGCGCAGCACGAGCGCGAGAAGGAAGGGGTGCAGCAGGAGTTGCTGCCCATGCCGCGACCGGTGAGCGCGCTGTCTCCACAGGCCGCGGAAGCGCTGCAGGCCGCCCCCGAGTTCAACTACGACCCCGGCCAGGCCTTCATCGGCACATGCCCGGAGTGCCACTCCGGGCTGCAGTTCATGGAGGGCTGCGTGAAATGCCTGGCGTGCGGCTACAGCGAGTGCGGGTGATCCCGGTGGCTGCCGCTGCGGGGGTGGGCGCCGGTAAGCCTTCCTGACCGCCTGCGCGGGCCGACGCCGGCGCGCGAATCCCGCCGGCGTCCACCGAGGACGCCAAACGCGGAGAGCGGGCCGCCTGGCCCGCTCTCCTCGTCATTACGGCGGTCAGCGCTCAGCTGCGGGGCTTGAAGTTGGCGACGATGCTCAACGATGTCCCACGCGCGTACGTGCTGAAGCCGTCGTTGGTGCTTCCCAGGAAGTTGTACGTGCCCCTGACTCTCCGGCCGGCGGTGAACGGCCGGAGGTACACCACCCGACTGCTCAGGACGCCGGTGATGGTCTTGTCCGGGCACTTGACCGAAAGCGAGTCGGAGCGCCAGGCCAGCGAGTTCGACACCTCGGCCGGGACCGTGTCGTCATACAGCAGCTGATAGCTGATGGAGTCCCAGTTGGCGCGTGCGGTCGCGCTGTCCACGGCTCCCCACATGATCCGCCACTCGATCCAGGACGTCGTATCCACCGGCACTTCGATGGGCGTGGTGTCGTTGTTGCACGTCGCGTTGTTCCATGCCGCCAGCGGGATGCTGTCCACCTTGGCGCCGACCGGAGGCTCGGCGTAGGCAGTGGGCATCAATTCGTCTGCCCAGTTGCCTTCCCGCGCCGTGCACGCGTCCTTGGTGAGGTCCGGGACGATCTGGCCGCTCGCCGCCAGCCGGCATATGCCCACCGGCTCGACCTCAGTGCTGCACGCTGCGAGGAACGCAGCGGACATCAGTACGGTCACGATCGCGAGCGCTGCGAGACGGCGCTGGTTCGCCTGCATCGGCCACCTCCGAGAATTGGTTGAACGAGTGCTGCGCATCTTTCAGCTCAGCTGCCGCGCAGGCCCGGCCCGTGGCGGCAGCGCTTCCTGGTCGGGATGATCGGGCGTTGCTCCGGCTCGTGGTGCTGCGTCTCCCACGATGCGCATGAGCCGCAGGCGTGACAAGCGACATCTGGGGCGCAAAAGCGCAACTTAATGTGATCGCCATGGAGTAAATGTGCCGGAGTGAGCTGGCGAACGGGGGCGGTGGCAGGCCCGGGCGACGCAGCGCTCCGGGGGGCGACCTGACGAAGGGCGAGGGGTCAGCGGGAGGTGCACGTTCCGGCGCACCGGAGCGCTTGCCGGGACCATGGCTCGGCTGCGAGGCTGCGGCCGGAGGGCGCCTGATGCCCATCAGCCGCGCGTTCTGACGTGGCGCGCGGCCGTCCGGTCGGGGCGGGGCGCGCGCAGCGCGACCTGATCGAGCGCCTGCCG
>VEPF01000388.1 GCA_012027055.1 Gemmatimonadota bacterium
ATGTAGAGGGGCGCCCCTCCCCCGGCGAACCGCGCCGCCGCCACGGTGCTGTCGACGCTGCCGACGAACGTGCCGAGCGGCGAGCGCTGCAGCGGGAAGGCTGCAGACGCCAAGACCTGGTACGCGGCCGGCTGCAGGGGCAGCTCGGGCAGGAATCCGGCCGGCGGGCGCGCGGGCTGCAGCACCAGCTCGGCGCGGGTGATGCTCGTGGACCGCAGCGGTATCGTGCAGCCGACGCCGCAGGACACGACCGCAGCTCTCAGGTCCGGGCGGAAATGTAGGAAGCTCCTCCAGTTCGGCAGCCCGGAGATGCGCGCCTCCCCGGCCACGAGGGCCGGCCGCGGCCGGTAGTCGAAGCGTGCCGCCGGCGCCTGCGACACCACCATGAACGTGGTGTCGGGATGCCAGGCCGACCGGGCGTAAACCTTCAGGACCGGCCGGGCCGTGCGGATGCGCGCGGGCGCATCGAGCAGCGAGAGGAGTACCCCCCGCCGGGTATTGGTGGTATCGCGCCAGGCCAGCAGAGTGGCACTGTCCACGGGCAGCACGATCGAGTCCGGACGCACGGGCGCAGTGCTGATCAGCGCACCGGGAGTGCCGCCCGGCGTGCTCCAGGCCACTCCGGTCTGGCGGTTGTCCCAGTCGGCGACGGCCGCGTCCCACGGCTCGGCCACGGCGTGCAGCGCGACCCGGAAGCTCCAGGTGCTGTCGTAGTCGGCCAGGGTGTCCACGTACAGCACCACTTCCCCGCGGAAGAACGTGGCCGCGCTGTCCGTGCGCGAGACGCCGGCCGAGTCCTTGATGCCGATCGCGGTGGGGAGATCGAAGCGGGCCCAGCCGCGGGCGTTCAGGACGCCCTCGAAGTCACGGGCCAGCAGCATGAAACCCGCCTGGTCCACCTCGCCGTACGTGAAGGCCGTGTCCTGCAGCAGGTATTGCTCCGGTTCCAGCACCAGCTCGAAGCTGCGCAGGGCCTGGGCCGGGAGCAGCTCGCGGCCCACGTCGAGCGGCTCCTCCTCGCCGCAGGCGGCCAGGAGCAGAGGGACCAGTAGCCAGGCGCCGCGCGGCCGTCTCATGACCTGCCTCGCCCGGTCTCGAGCTCGAACCGGTGCGGGAGCAGCTGATCCAGCCGCCAGGTCGCGCGCTGGCCGGCGGGAGAAAGCGACAGGATCTCGAGCGCGGGGGCGAACTCCGCCAGCACTTCCCGACAGGCGCCGCAGGGAGGCACGGGATCAGGCGCGTCGCTCACCAGCACCAGGCGCCGGAACGTGCGCTCGCCGGCCGCCACGGCGTTGCCGATGGCCACCCGCTCCGCGCACATGGTCAGTCCGTACGAGGCGTTCTCCACGTTGCAGCCCCGATATACCGTCCCGCTCGCCCCTTCCAGCGCACAACCGACGCGGAAGGCCGAGTAGGGCGCATAGGCCTGCTGCTGCACCGCGAAGGCGAGCTGCGTCAACTGATCGTCAGTCATTCGTGCTCCCGCTCCAGCCGCGCCAGGCGCGGCGTGAAGCCGGTCAGGATTTCGTAGCTGATCGTGCCCGCGGCCTCCGCCAGCTCGGCCACGGTGATGCGCTCGGACCCGCTCTGCCCGATGATCGTGGCGACGTCTCCGACCGCCACTTCCGCCAGACCGGTAATGTCTACCACCGTCATGTCCATTGAGATCCGGCCGATCATCGGGACTCGCCGTCCGTGCACCAGCAGCTGCCCCTGGTTGCCCAGGCACCTGGGCAGGCCGTCGCCGTAGCCGATCGCCACCGTGGCCCACCGCGCCCAGCCCCTCGACACGTGGGTGGCGCCATACCCCGCCGCGGTGCCCGGCGGCGCCTCCCGCGCCAGCGCGGTGCGCGCCTGCACCGCCACGACTCCCTCCGGTTCCACGCAGGCGACGCCCGGTTCCGCCGGCTGGCCGCCGTAGAGGAAAATCCCGGGGCGCACCAGGTCGCCGGCGAATTCGGGCCAGCGGACGGCCGCGGCGCTGTTCGCCGCGTGGACGATCAGCTGGTCGCGCACGACCGGCAGCCGCGCCAGCGCGTCCTGGAAACGAGCCCACTGCTCGGCCGTGGCCGCGCGGTCGGCCGAGTCCGAGCTGTGGAAGTGGGTGTAGACGCCGCTCCAGCGCACCACGTCGCCGGCCCGTGCCACGAGCTCCGGCGCCCAGTTCAGGCACTCGCGCCAGTCGAAGCCTTCCCGGCCCATGCCGGTGTCGATCGCCACGTGGAACGAGAGCCCCGGGCGGGCGCGTCCCGCCTCCGCCCACCGCGCTACGGCCTCCAGGTCTGACACCGTGGCCGTGAGCCCGTGGGCCGCGGCCCGGGCGACGTCCTGCGGCGGCATCGGGCTGAACACGATGACTTCGCGGCTGACGCCCAGTTCCCGAAGCTCGATCCCCTCGGCGGTCGTGGCCACGCCGTAACCGGCCGGCGCGAGCGGCTCGAGCGCGCCCACCACGGCGCCGACGCCCAATCCGTAGGCGTCGGCCTTGACCATGGGCAGCACGCCGACGTTCGGGCCGGCGCGCCGCCGCACCAGCTGGAAATTGCGGCGCAGGGCCTCCAGCTCGACCTCGATCCAGGCCCGGTATCGCGTCGGATCGTTCATGAGCTCACGGCGGCGGCCCCGCGCCGCCCGGTACAGCCCGGACGGAACCGGCTGCAAAGACCGGTGAGTATAGACCTGCCCCGGCACCGTTGCAAGCTGTGGGACAAGCGGTTATGCATGCTCCATGAACGAGCTGATGCCCACCCCGCCGAGCCCGGTACTGGACCGCGTGCTCGACCTGGTCCGCTTCCTCCGGCAGCGTTGCGAGTGGGATGCAGCACAGACCCCGGAGACCCTGGTGCCGTACCTGCTCGAGGAGGCCAACGAGGTGGCCGATTCGATCGGACACGGCAGCGATGGGCAACTGCAGGGCGAGCTGGGGGACCTCCTGCTCAACGTGGCCTTCCAGCTGGTGCTCGCCGAAGAACGGGGAGCGTTCACCGCCGAGGACGCAGTGCGTACGCTCGAGGCCAAGATGCGGCGTCGCCACCCGCACCTGTATGGTGGCAAGCGGGAGGACTGGGAGCTGCTGAAGGCGCGGGAGCGGGCGGAGCACGCTGCGGCGCCGGCGGAATCCTCCGTGCTGGCCGGGTTGGCGCGGGGGTTGGATCCGCTCTCCCGGGCGCATCGGATTCAGGAGCGGGTGGCCACGGTCGGCTTCGACTGGCCGAGCGCGCAGGGGGCCTTCGAGAAGGTCGCGGAAGAGATGGAGGAGGTGCGGCAGGCCCTGGCGGAAGAACCCTCACCGGCCCTTGAGGAAGAGCTGGGGGACCTGCTGTTCGCGGTGGTCAACCTGGCGCGGCTCTCCGGGGCGCACGCCATGCGGGCGCTGGCGGCGGCGAACCGCAAGTTCGTGGATCGCTTCGAACAGCTGGAGCGGCTGGCCCCCGCGCGGGGCCTGGTGCTGGGCGAGGCCAGCCTGGAGGAACTGGACGCGCTCTGGGATGAGGTGAAACGGCGCGGACCGGCGGCGGGCGACGTCGCCTGAAGCAGCGCGGCACGCCCGGAAGGAACGGGCGCGCCGCACCTGCCTGCCGCCGTTCCGCGCTACGGGTAGATGCGGGTGAGCATGCGCGGGAACGGGATCAGCTCCCGGATGTGTGGCCGCCCGGTGATCCAGGCCACGGTGCGCTCGACGCCCAGGCCGAAGCCGGAGTGCGGGAACGTGCCGTAGCGGCGAAGATCGAGGTACCAGCCGTAGGCCGCTTCCGGCAGGTTCTCGGCCCGGATGCGGCGCAGCAGCCGGTCGTAATCATCCTCGCGCTGGCTGCCGCCGATGATCTCACCATAGCCTTCCGGGGCGAGCAGGTCATCGCACAGCACCGTGCGCGGGTCGGCCGGGTTCTCCTTCATGTAGAACGCCTTGGCTTCGCGCGGATAGTTCATCACGAAGAGCGGGCGGTCGTAGTCGGAGGCCAGCACGGTCTCATCGGGGGCACCCAGGTCCGCGCCCCACTCGATCTCGTGTCCCCTGGCCTGCAGCACGCGGATGGCTTCCGCATATTCGATGCGCGGGAAGGGCGGAGCGACGCGCTCGAGCGGGGCGGTGTCGCGCTCGAGGATGGCCAGCTCGTCACGACAGCGCGCCAGCGCGCGTTCCACGATGTAGGAGACGAAGTCCTCCTGCAGCCGCATGTTGTCGGCGGAGTCGTTCCAGGCGACTTCCGGCTCGACCATCCAGAACTCGGTGAGGTGGCGGCGGGTCTTGGATTTCTCGGCCCGGAACGTGGGCCCGAAGCAGTAGACCTTGCCGAGTGCGGCGGCGGCGGCCTCGGCGTAGAGCTGGCCGGTCTGGGTGAGATAGGCACGCTCGTCGAAGTAGTCGACCTCGAACAGCCCGGCGCCGCCCTCGCCAATGGCGGCGGTGAGGATCGGGGTGTCGATGCGCACGAACTCGCGCTGGTAGAAGAAGTCGTGGATCGCCTGCTCGACTTCGTTGCGCACGCGCATGATGGCCCGCTGCTGCGAGGACCGCAGCCACAGGTGCCGGTTGTCGAGCAGGAAGTCGACGCCGTGTTCCTTCGGCTGGATGGGGTACTCGGCGCTGGGTCCGATCAGGACGAGGTCCTGCACGGCGAGCTCGTAGCCGCCGGGCGCGCGGGCATCGGCGCGCACCGAGCCGGTCACGGCCACGCTCGATTCCTGCGTCAGCGCGCCGCACAGCTCCCACGCTGCGGGGGGCACCTGTTTCTGGACGACCACACACTGTACGATGCCGGTGCCGTCCCGCACCACGACGAACGCGACCTTGCCGTGGGTGCGGGTGGTCTGGACCCAACCGCGCACGGTGACACTGGCGCCGTCGTGACGGCCGAGCTGACGAACCTCTGTGGCGATGGACATGAAACCGAAGCCGATCTGGTGAGCACCCACGCTGCGTTTCGAAGGCTCGGCAACCTACCCGCGAGGGTGCGGGGTGTCAATTCGCTGGCTGCGCTGCTGCTGGCGCTGTACACGGGTGCCGGCTGCCTGATCCGGCCGCCTCGCACCATCCATCACGTTTCGCCCGGGAGCTGGCCGGCCACCCAGGGAAGCGCGCAGCGCGCGCCCTTCCGCACCGAGACCGCGCCCGAGGCCCGGCCGCCGATGGTGTGGGACGAAGCCACGGAGCGAGGCATGGTGACGACGCCCATCGTGCACGGCGATCTCCTCATCCTGGGCAGCTCCGGGCGGGTGCTGACCACGGCGGCGGCGCCAACGGGCCACGAGTACTGGCACCGGCGCTTCAACGGCCCGGTGGTCGGCAGCCCGCTCCGCACCGGCGACACCGTGCTGGTGGCGCTCGCGTCGCGGGATGGGCGGGTGTACGCGTACACGCTCGCCCGCGGCCGCAAAGTGTGGCTGCGGCGGCTGCATGCGCCCATCACCTCGGAGCCGGTGCTGGACGCGGGCCGGATCTACGCCGGTACCCTGCGGAGCGAGCTGTACGCGCTCGAAACACGCAATGGCGGGATTATTTGGCGGATCCGCTCCGCGGGCGCGCCGGCCGGGGCCCCGGTCCTCCACGAGGGGGCCCTGCTGCTCACGACCGCGCACGACACGCTGATGCGCGTGGACGCGGACAAAGGGATCGTGGCTGCGGTCGCGCCGCTGCCGGGTACGGCCACCGCTTCGCCCGCGCTCGACGGGCAGCGCTTGCTGGTGCCAGTGCACCCGCGCGGGATCGCCAGCTACGATGCCCGCACGCTGGCCCTGCTCCGGCTGGACACGCTCGACGCGCCGGTGCTGGCGGCTCCGGCCATCGCGGAAGATGGGAGCGCCTACCTCTGGACCCGCGATGGCACCCTCTGGCGCCTCAGCGGGGGCGCACCGGAGCGCCTGGCCGCGCTGGGCGGGGCGGCGCGGGAATCACTGACGCTGGTCCGGAACGGCGTGCTGGTGGGTCTGCTGGACGGGACGCTCGTGCTGCTGCGGCGGGATGGCAGGGAGGTATGGCGCCAGACCTTCCGCGGATCGTTGCGCGCCCCCGTCGCCCTGGCGGGTGGGGCGATCTACGTGGCGCTGCTCACCGGCCGGCTGCTGACGCTGCAATGCTCCGGATCCGCGCCCTGCCCCTTCTGCTCCTGCTGCTGCCCGGCGCCGCCCTGGCGCAGGACGAGCCGCACAGTACTCCCGGTCCGACCGCCAGTACCTGGAGCACGCTCCGCATCTCCAAGTGGACCACGCTGGCCGCTACGCTCGCGGCGGCGGGGTACGGCGTGAGCTCGGCGCGTGCGGCGGACACGAACTACGAGCGGCTGGAGCGCGCGTGCGAGGCGGTGCCGACCGCTTGCGACCAGCGCACTGCGACCGGCCAGTATCGCGATCCGGAACTGGAGCGGCAGTATCAGCGGGTGCTGCGCCAGGACGACCGGGCGCGCACCGCGCTGCTCGCCAGCCAGGTGGGGGCCGTCGCCGCGGTGGTACTCTTCATCGTCGATCTCCGGCACGCGCGCGCACCGAGGGACATTCCGTACCGGCCGCCGCGCGGGCTCGAGCTCGCGCCCGGCCGCGACGGGCTCGAACTGCGGGTACGGCTGCCGGCTCGCTGAAGCGGATCAACCCACGTCGTAGAGGCGTTCGCGGGCGGCGAAACGGCGCGCCAGCGCCTGGGCGATGCCCGCGTGCTCAGGGTGGCGCAGCTCGGGGTCGCGCTCGGCGACGCGCCGGGCGGCGCTCCGGGCCTGCTCCAACAGGTCCTCGTCGCGCAGCGGATCGAAGAACCGGAATTCCGGCAGGCCGTGCTGGCGAGCCCCGAAGAAGTCCCCCATGCCCCGCAGCCGCAGGTCCTCCCGGGCGATCTCGAAGCCGTCGTTGGAGCGCCGCAGCACGCCCAGGCGCTCGGTCTCGTGTTCCGAGGCGATCAGGATGCAGTAGCTCTTCGCTGCCCCCCGGCCGACACGGCCGCGCAGCTGGTGCAGCTGCGAGAGCCCGAACCGCTCCGCGTGCTCCACCACCATGACGGTGGCGTTGGGCACGTCGATGCCAACCTCCACGACCGTGGTCGCGACCAGCACCTGGGTCTCGCCGGTCGCGAAGCGCTGCATGGCCGCATCCTTCGCCTCGCCCGTGAGCTGCCCGTGCAGCAGCCCGACGCGCAGGTCACCGAACACCGTGCCGGCCAGGCGCTCGTACTCCGCGGTGGCGGCCCGCAGGTCCACCTTCTCGGACTCGGCCACGAGCGGGTAGACGATGAACGCCTGCCGGCCATCCTGTACCTGGCCGCGCACGAAGTCGTAGACCTTCTCCCGCTGCGGTTCCGGCCGCACCACGGTGCGTACCGGCTGGCGGGCGGGCGGCAGCTCGTCCAGGATGGTCAGGTCGAGGTCGCCGTAGAGCGTGAGCGCCAGCGAGCGCGGGATCGGGGTCGCGGACATGACCAGCACGTCCGGCGCGTCACCCTGGGCGGCCAGTGCCAGCCGCTGCTTCACGCCGAACCGGTGCTGCTCGTCGATCACCGCGAGACCCAGGCGCGCGAAGGTCACGGTCTCCTGGATGAGGGCGTGCGTGCCGATCACGATGTGCGCGCTCCCCGCCTCGATCTGCTGCAGCGCGGCGCGTCGTTCGGCCGCACCCAGGCTCCCGGTCAGCAGCACCACCTGCAATCCGAGCGGGGCTGCGAAGTCGGACAGCGTCCGGATATGCTGCTCGGCCAGGATCTCGGTGGGTGCCATGAGCGCGGCCTGGTAGTCGCTCTCGATGGCCAGCGCCATCGCGAACAGGGCCACGACGGTCTTCCCCGAGCCCACATCCCCCTGCAACAGGCGGTTCATGCGCCGCGGCG
>VEPF01000306.1 GCA_012027055.1 Gemmatimonadota bacterium
GATTATCTTCGAGAAGAGCTCGACCCGCACGCGCGTGTCGTTCGAGGTGGGCGCCTTTCAGCTCGGCGGCCACGCGCTCTTCCTGTCCGCGCGCGACATCCAGCTGGGCCGCGGCGAGCCGGTGAAGGACACGGCCCGCGTGCTGTCGCGGTACGTGGACCTGATCATGATCCGCGCTTACGCGCACGCAGGCGTGGAGGAGCTCGCGAAATACGCGACGGTACCCGTGATCAACGGGCTCACCGACCTCCTCCATCCCTGCCAGGTCATGGCCGATGTGCTGACCGTCCAGGAGAACTTCGGTCCCGACCTGCGGCCGCGGCGGATCGCGTGGATCGGGGACGGTAACAACATGGCCAACTCCTGGCTGAACGCCGCCTACCGGTTCGGCTTCCAGCTGCGTCTGGCATGCCCCGAGGGTTACCGCCCCGATCCGCAGATCCTGGAGCGGGCGCGCACTCAGGCGGACATCCTGCTCTCGGACGATCCGCGCGAGGCGGCGGAGGGGGCCGAGGTGATCAACACGGATGTCTGGACATCGATGGGTCAGGAGGCGGAGACCGAGGCGCGCCTGCGGGCGTTTTCGGGCTACCAGGTGCATGAGGCGTTGCTGCGGCGTGCTGCCGCCGACGCCCTCTTCCTGCACTGCCTCCCCGCGCACCGCGGCGAGGAGGTGGCGGATGCGGTGATCGAGGGAGCGCAATCGCGGGTATTCGACGAAGCGGAGAACCGACTGCACGTCCAGAAGGCCATCATGGCAAGCCTGCTGGCGGGCGACATGGAGGCGAGAAATGAGTGAAACGACGAAGCGCACGCCGCTCTTTGAAGAGCATCAGCGGGCGGGTGGCAAGATTGTACCGTTCGCCGGTTGGGAGATGGCCGTGCAGTACCCGAGCGGGATCGTCGCCGAGCACCACAAAGTGCGGACGGCGGCCGGCCTCTTCGACGTTTGTCACATGGGTGAGCTGGAGATCCGCGGTCCGCAGGCCCTGGACCTGGTCCAGCACGTGACCACCAACGATGCGTCGAAGCTCGCGGTCGGCCAGGCCCAGTATTCGGTCTTCTGCTACGAGGATGGCGGCGCGGTGGACGACTGCATCGTCTACCGGTTCCCGGACCACTACCTGATCGTGGTGAACGCGTCGAATGCCGCGAAGGACCGCGACTGGATCAGGCGCTTCGAACCGCTTTTCGATGCGCAGCTGATCGATCGCTCGGACGACACCGGTCTGATCGCGCTGCAGGGACCGCTCTCGCAACCGATCCTGGCGCGCCTCACCGAGACCGACCTGGTCGCGATCCAGTACTACCACTTCGCGGAAGGCCAGGTGGCCGGCATCCCCGCCGTGATCAGCCGCACCGGCTATACCGGCGAGGACGGCTTCGAGATCGCGGTGGCTGCCGCCGAGACCCCGGAGATCTGGCGCCGGCTGCTGGCCGCGGGTGCCCCGGAGGGCATCGCACCGATCGGCCTCGGGGCCCGGGATTCGCTGCGGCTGGAGATGGGCTATGCGCTCTATGGCAACGACATCGACGACCGCCACACCCCGCTGGAAGCCGGGCTGGGCTGGGTGACCAAGCTGGACAAGGGCGACTTCCTGGGGAGCGAGCGGCTGCGCGCTCAGAAGGCGGCGGGCGTGACCCGGCGCCTGGTGGGTTTCGTGTTGCGGGAGAAAGGCTTCCCGCGGCACGGCTATCCGGTCCGCTGCCACGGTGAGGTGGCTGGCGAGGTGACCAGTGGCGTGCTCAGCCCGAGCCTCGGATACGGCGTGGGCATGGCCTATGTGCCGGCAGAGGCGGCCCGGCCGGGCACGCCGATCGAGATCGTGATTCGGGACAGGGGCATCCCCGCGGAGGTGGTACGGCCGCCCTTCTACAAAGCGAGCTCGATCCGCAAGTGACGGGTCCGATCCGGATCGCGGCGCTCACGGTTTCGGACGGGGTGGCCGCTGGCAAGCGCGCCGAGCGCAGTGGCGCGGCGATCAGCGCGTGGGCGGATGCGCACGGTTTCGCGCTGACCGCCGCGCGGGTGGTGCCTGACAGCACCGAGGCCATCGTCCCGGTGCTGCTCGAGTGGTGCGATGGGGGGATTGCGGACGTCGTGCTCACCACGGGTGGGACCGGCTTCACGGCCCGGGACCAGACCCCGGAGGCGACGGCTGCGGTCGTGGAGCGGGGCGCGCCCGGCCTTGGTGATGCGCTCCGCGCGCACGGCGCTCCGGCGGGTGCGCACGTACTGCTGGCGCGGGGCCTGGCCGGGATCCGCGCTCGCGCCCTGATCGTGAACCTTCCCGGCCGTGAAGGCGCGGTACGGGACGGCCTCGCGGTGCTCGAGCCCCTGCTCGAGCACGCCGTGCAACTGCTGCGCGGAACCGACACCGGCAAACACCCGGGCAACCATGTCTGAGCTCGTGCTCATCACCACGCAGGACCTGGAGCCTGCGGTGCGGGTCCGGGACGCTTTCCGGGATGCCGGCTTCGGCACGGAGCTACTCACCCCCGGCGAACATGTCGACGACGCGCCGGGCGAGCCGGTGCTGGTGATCCTGACCGGCAACCTGGGCGAAAAGCAGTCGCGCCGGCTGGTGCGCGAGGCCGGGGAGCGCGACCAGGTGCCGGTCATTGGCCTGCTGGAGGCCGGGCACGACCGGTTCACCGATGCCCGCGCCCAGTACGGGCTCTCGGAAGCGCTCCTGAAGCCCATCGAGCCGCAGGAGGTCGTGCGGATCGGGCGCCGGCTCATGGATCGGCGCCAGCTCCGGCGCATCACCGGCATCATCGGCGAGACCGACGCCATGGTGGAGACTCTGGAGCGGATCGTCCAGATCGCGCCGGTGAACTCCACGGTGCTCCTGACCGGAGAAAGTGGTACCGGGAAGGAGCGGGTCGCGCGCGGCATCCACGCCCTCTCGTCGCGCCGTCACCGGCCCTTCATTGCCACCAACGTTGCGGCCCTTCCGGAGACGCTGCTCGAGGCCGAGCTGTTCGGTCACGAGAAGGGTGCGTTCACCGGCGCCATCGGGCAGCGCAAGGGCTTCTTCGAGCTGGCGCACAAGGGCACGCTGTTCCTCGATGAGATCGGGGAGATGCCGCCCAACACGCAGGTAAAACTCCTGCGGGCGCTGGAGGAGCAGCGTTTCCGCCGGTTGGGCGGGGAAACGGAGCTCGAGGTCGACGTGCGCGTCATTGCGGCGACCAACCAGGCGCTGCGCGAGCTGGTGGAAATCGGCCGTTTCCGGCGCGATCTCTATTTCCGGCTCAACGTCCTGCGCATCGACCTGCCACCCTTGCGGCAGCGGCGGGATGACATCCCGCTGCTGGTGGCCTCGTTCATCGCCGCCGCCGCCCGTGAGCATGACCGGCCGGCCGTGACGCTGAGCCAGGAGGCCATGGCCATACTGCTGGGCTATGACTGGCCCGGGAACGTGCGTGAGCTGAAGAACCTGATCGAATCCATGGTGGTGCTCTCACCCGGCGGCGTGGTCAGGCCGGAGGACATCCCGCCGGAGATCCGGCAGCAAGTCGGTCGCTCGCGCATGCTCCCGGTACCGATCCCGCGCGCGGACGTGACCTCCGAGCAGCCCGCACCCGAGCTCGAGTTCATCTTCAGAACCCTCGTACAGCTGCGCATGGATGTGGAGGATCTGCGCCGTCAGTTCGACGACTACCGGGAAGCCCACCCGGAGCTCGGTCCGGCCGTGCACCGGCCCTTCGTGCTGCCCGGGACGCGCCTGGGGCAGCCAGGGCCGGTGGAGATCCTGGCCGAGTCGCTGCCGGCCGCGGCCGCGGAGGATACGGCCGACGAGCACGATGTGGTGGTCTACCGCCCGGGCATGACCCTGCAGGACCTGGAGAAGAACGCCATCATCGCCGCCCTGCGCGAGGTCGCGGGCAACCGTCGCAAGGCCGCCGAGATGCTGGGCATGGGCGAGCGGACGCTCTATCGCAAGATCAAGGATTACGGCATTCCGCTCTGAGCCGGCTGCGGGCGCGCCGGGCGGCGCGCCCGGCGGCTGCTATGGCCGCGCCGGCAACCTCTCGAGGTACTGCCAGACCGTGCCGATGTCCGCACGCTGGGAGAGATCCAGCACCGCGGCGCGCACCGGAAAAGTCCGCACCGGTACTCCTTCCCGCACGGCCTTCTCCATGGCCACCGGCAACTCGTACTCGCCGCGGGGGGAGAGCGGAACCTCGCGGCAGGCCTGCAGGATGCGCGGCGTGAGCAGCCACACGTTCATGCTCACGGGCGCGTCCCTGCCGAGCCGCGCGATGGTTGCGGCATCGGGCTTCTCCCAGATGTGCTCCAGGCGCCCATCCGGCGCGATCTCCAGCAGCGCGTACTTCGCGATCCGCTCCGGCGGGATATTGCCCAGTTCCGAGAGCGCGAGCGGCTCGAACGCGGGTAATGCCGGAGCCGTTTGCCGCAGCAGCTCGGCGAGTACCGGCGCCGGGTAGAAGTTGTCCGAGTTGAGCACCAGGAAGGCGTCGCCGGCCACGAACGCCTCGGCGGCGAGCACGGCGTTGGCCGTGCCGATCGGTTCGGCCTGGATGGCGAAGTGCACGCGCAGCCGTTCCGGCCGCGCCGTCTCGCCGTAATGGGCACGCACGGCCGTGTGCTCCGGCCCGATCACCAGGCACGCATCAGTGATGCCCGCGTCGGCCAGGGCGCTCAGCACGTAGTCGATGAAAGGCCGGCCATTCCCGACCGGGATCATGGCCTTGAGGCCGACGTCGGCCGCGGCCGCCTGCGCCTCGTTCAACCGCGCCGCCTCATCGACGCGCCGCATGCGCGTCCCCAGCCCGCGGGCCAGGATCACCGCCTTGGTTACCGCCATCCACCGAGCTCCCGTTCAGCCAGGGTCGCGTGCTAGTCTCGAGGTTCGTGCGACCCGCCGCCCGATCCCCACACGCGCGGCAGCAGACGCACCAGTCCCAGCGTACTGATGGCGAACACCGCCGTCCAAAACAGTGCCTGCCCCGTTCGCCCGTACAGCAGGCTGCCGGCCCCGAACAGGGCCGCGTAGATGCACGCGCAGCCCAGCGTCCATCCCAGCAGCGCTTCCGATAGCCGGTCCGGCGACGTCCCCACCCCCGCGTCCGCCTGTACCGGACGCCACCCGGGGCCGGCGGGCCGCACCCGCCGGTAGAAGCTGACCAGTACGTCGTGCTCCGTCGGCCGCGTGAGGAACGTGACCGCTATCCAGACTACGGTGGTCGTGGCCACCGTCACGAGCAGGGCAATGTGAGTGGGCGCGGGGTGCCCCAGCTTGCCGGCGCCGAAGAACCCGAGCGCCAGCAGGAAGGAGCTGACCATGGCCGCGATCTCGCTCCAGGCGTTGATTCGCCACCAGAACCAGCGCAGCAGGTAGATGAGCCCGGTCCCGGCGCCGATCGACATCAGCAGCTCGAAGCTCTCCCGCGCGGAGTCGAGCACGAAGGTGACGCCCGCGGCGAGCAACATGAGCACGCCCGTCATCACCCGGCCCATCAGCACGTAGTGCCGCTCGCTCGCGTTCGGCTTCAGGAAGCGCTGGTAGAGATCGTGCACCAGGTAGCTGGTGCCCCAGTTCAGGTGGGTTGCCAGGGTCGACACGTAGGCGGCCAGCATGCCCGCGATCATCACTCCGATCATGCCCGTGGGCAGGAACTTGAGCATCGCGGGGTAGGCCATGTCGTGCCCGATCAACCCGGGATCGACGTATGGGAAAGCGCGCCGGATGTCTTCGAGGGTGGGGAACACCAGCAGGGAGGAAAGCGCCACCAGGATCCAGGGCCAGGGTCGCACCGCGTAGTGCGCGAAGTTGAAGAACAGGGTCCCGGCGAGGGCATCCTTCTCGCTCCGGCTCGCCAGCATGCGCTGCGCGATGTAGCTGCCCCCGCCCGGCTCCGCCCCGGGATACCACACGCTCCACCACTGTACCGTGAGCGGGATGATCAGCACCGTCAGGGTCATGGTCCAGTCGCCGAAGTCGGGCAGCAGGTTGAGGGAGTGGGCCGGGATCCGCTCCAGCAGCCCGGCCAGCCCGCCGACTTCCGGTTGCCTGAGCGCGTACCACGCGGCCGCGATGGCGCCGGTCATGGCAATGCCGAACTGAATCATGTCGGCGATCATCACGCCCCACAGCCCGGACGTGGCAGCGAACGCGATGTTGAGCACGGTGCAGACCGCGAGCGTCTTGCCCATGGGCCAGCCGAGCACCACGTTCGCGATCTTGGCGGCGGCCAGGTTCACGGCCGCCATGGTCACCACGTTGAAGAACAACCCGAGATAAACCGCGCGGAACCCGCGCACCAGCGAGGCCGGCTTTCCCGAGTAGCGCAGCTCGTAGAACTCCAGGTCCGTGAGCACCCGCGACCGCCGCCACAGGCGCGCGAAGAAGAACACGGTCGCCATGCCGGTGAGCAGGAAGGCCCACCACAGCCTGTTGCTGGCGACCCCCTTCTCGCGGACCAGGTTGGTGACCAGGTTCGGCGTGTCCGTGCTGAACGTGGTCGCCACCATCGACGTACCCACCAGCCACCACGGGGCCGCCCGCCCCGACGTGAAGAACTCGTCGGTACCCGAGCCCGCCCGCTTCATCAGCAGCAGCGCGGGTACGAAAGAGATCAGGATCGAGACTACGACGATCGTCCAGTCGAGGGCAGTTACGTGCATCCGGGCCTGCTCCGGCTCGTGGTGTTTCGCGCCTGGTGTGGCGTCAACCGATGGTGGTTTCTCCCAGACTGAGAGGCTTGCGTGTCTGCCAGGCGCCGCGCGTGAAGTCCGGGAATGGTTGCGGCGCGCTGCCCCCTGCGATGGAGCGCTCGCTCAACATGATGATCGCGGTCCAGGATGCGCCGTCGTACACGTCCAGGTCCGTGGGCAGCCCCTCGCGCAGCGCCCGGATCAGCCGGAAGTCCTCGATGAAATCCATGCCGCCGTGTCCGGCCCCGCGCGATTCCTCTTCCAGCTGCTTCCAGATCGGGTGATCCCAGGTCTTCAGGTACTCCGTCGTCGCTTCCCAGGTGTGCGGTTGGCTCCGGCCTTCGATGTGGATCTTCTCCTCCGGGTACTTGCGAACCAGCCCGTGCGTGCCCTGCAGCACGATCCTGCGGCTGTAGGGCCGCGGCAGGTTGGTGTCGTGGGTCAGCAGGATGGTGGGACCGTTCCGGGTCCTGATCAGCGTATTCACGACGTCGCTCAGGGCGTACTTCTGCTTCGCCTCCGGGCTGTCCGGACCGATGTGCTCCGCGGCCCACAGGTTGAGCCCGCGGGTGGGCGACCCGACCGAGACCAGGTACTCGAAGGCGTTGCCGCGATTGATGTCCAGCCACTGCGCGATCGGACCGATCCCGTGCGTGGGGTACAGGTCACCGTTGCGGGCGATCGAATGCTTGACGCGCCACCGGTCGTAGTAGAAGTCCGTGAGCTTGAGCTCCCGGAGATCGTGCAGGTATCCGCCCTCCGCGTGGATCAGCTCGCCGAAGAACCCGCTCCGGACCATGTTCAGGATCATCATCTCGGTCCGATCGTAGCAGCAGTTCTCCATCATCACGCAGTGCTTCCGGGCCTGCTCCGCGGTCTCCACCAGCTCCCAGCACTGGTCCAGGGTGACCGCGAACGGGACCTCGGTGGCCGCGTGCCTGCCAGCCCGCAGCGCATACAGGCATACCGGCGCATGGAGATCCCAGTGCGTCGCGTTGAAGACCAGGTCGATGTCCTCGCGGTCGATCATGCGCTGGTAGTCCAGCGGTCCGGCCGTGTACAGCATCGGCCTGGGCTGCCCGGC
>VEPF01000030.1:0-384 GCA_012027055.1 Gemmatimonadota bacterium
GGTGCGTCCGGAGGACTACCGCTGGCGGGAAGGTCCGTTCGGCGAGCCGGTGGCGGTGGCGTCGTCAGGGGTGGAGGTAGAGGTGACCAGCCTGGGCTGGAGCCGGCGGGTGCGGCTGGAGCTGGCGCTGGCGGAGTACGCACCGCGGCTGACGCCGGAGCCGCGGCTGGTGGACCGGAGGGGAGCGATTGCTCAGGTGCGCTGGCGGCGGGTGGCGGTGCGGGACCGGTACGCGCCGCCGCCGGGCGGCGGCGCACGGGCGCCGAATCGGCGGGACGTCGCATGATCATCTGCCTGCTGTTCGAAGGTCTGGTCGAGCCCGCGGCGCTGCCGGTGCTGCTGGAGCTGGCGCCGCGCGTGGCGGTGGGTTACGGCGGAGTGGTG
>VEPF01000030.1:394-7748 GCA_012027055.1 Gemmatimonadota bacterium
CGCTGGGTGCCGCTGGAGCCGCTGGGGGCGCGGCTGGCGACGAGGCGCGGCGCCGCGGGCGCGGCGAGAGTGTGGGCCGGGGCGGCCGCGAAGCCGGAGGTGGCGCGGCTGGCGGCGGGCGGTGCGGAGGGCTCGCTGCGGGTGGTGAGCGCGGAGGATGAACGTGATTTCCTGGCGCCGCAGCCGCTCGCGGTTCTGGGCATGGACGAGCACACGCGGGCGCTACTCGAGGGCGTGGGCGTGGAGACGCTCGGCCAGCTGCGGGAGCTGCCGCGCGAGGCGGTGGAAGTGCGCTTCGGTGGCAATGCCGTGCCCTGGTGGCGGCTGGCGCGCGGGGAGGATGAGCGACGTCTCTTCCGCCCCGTGCCGCCGGAGCAGCCGCACGCATCGCTCGATTTCATCGATTACGTGGTGACGGACCCGGAGCGGCTGCTGTTCACCGCGAACGCGCTGCTGGGGACGATCTGCGACCAGTTGCTGGAGCAAGGCGCGCACGCGCGGCGCATGCGGCTCACGCTCGCGCTCGGCAACGGCACGAAGTGGGAGCGGGAGCTGAAGCCGGCGCGGCCCACCGCGAGCCGCTCGACGTGGCTCCGGCTGGTGCGCGCGCTGCTCGAGCGCCTCACAGTCGCGGATGCGGTGGCGGGCGTGGCGCTCGCGGTGCAGGCCAGCGAAGCGTCCAGCGCGGTGCAGGGGGACCTCTTCGATGCCGGCTTCGCCACCGCGAGCGCGGTGGAAGCCGCGGTTGCGCGGCTGCTGGAGGAGCAGGGCGCGATCGTGGTGCGGCCGAGCCCCAGCGCGCATCCGCTCATCGAGGAGCGGCTGGCGTTCGAGCCGCTCACGCTGCGCGAGGCGACGTCGGTGCCGCCCGCTGCCGGCGCGCGCCTGGTCCGCGAGCGCACCGCCGCGTACGCGGCCGGAGGTGGCGAGATCGTGCCGGGGCTCAGCCTGCAGCTGCTGGCGCAGCCGAAGCCGGTGCTGGTGGACACGGTGAAGCGCCGGGACCACCACGTGCCCGTACGCTACCGCGACGGGCAGTGGCGCGAGCTGGTGAACTGCGCGGGGCCGGACCGCGTCTCGGGCGGGCAGTGGGACCGCACCTATGCCCGCGAGTACTTCCGTGCGGTCACCACGGACGGCCTGCTGGTCTGGCTGTTCCGCGATGCCTGCCGCGACCGGTGGTACCTGCACGGCTGGTGGGACTGACCGGCGAGGGGGCGGCGCCGGCGCCAGCTCCGCACCCGCAGGCCGCCGCCGCGCGGCGCAATCCGCGGCGGCGTCGGCGATCGACACGCTCTTGATGTTCAGGAACTCGCGCAGCCCCACCACGTCCAGCTCGCGGCCGTAGCCGGACGCCTTCACGCCGCCGAACGGCAGACGCGGATCCGAAGCGACCAGCGAGTTGATGAATACCAGTCCGGCGTCCAGGTCGGCGCAGAAGCGGCGCTGCTCGGCGGCGTCGCGCGTCCAGGCGCTGGCGCCCAGACCGAACCGGGTGGCATTGGCCAGCTCGATGGCGTGGTCCAGATCGCGGGCGCGGAACAGCGCAGCCACCGGACCGAACAATTCCTCGGTGCCGGCGGGCGAGTCCTGGGGAATGTCGGTGAGCACGGTGGGTGCGTAGTACCAGCCGGGCCGGTCGAGCCGGTGGCCGCCGGTGAGCACGCGGGCGCCGCGCGCGATGCTCTGCTCGACCTGCTCCGCGAGCTCGTCGCGGATGCTTCGCGTGGCGAGCGGCCCGAGCTCGGTGTTCGGGTCGAGCGGGTCGCCGACTACGAGCGCTGCCATGCGCGCGACGAACCGCTCCGCGAATGCGTCGAAGCTGTGGTCGTGGACGATGAAGCGCTTGGCGGCGATGCAGGATTGGCCGTTGTTGATAATGCGCGCCTGCACCGCGGTCTGCACGGCCCGGTCCAGATCCGCTGACGGCATGACCACGAACGGATCGCTGCCGCCCAGCTCGAGCACGGTCTTCTTGATAGCCCGGCCGGCGGCCGCGCCCACCGCGCCGCCGGCCGGCTCGCTCCCGGTGAGCGTCACGGCCCGGACGCGCGGATCCGCGATGATCCCGGCGACCGCGGCCGACGGGATCAGCAACGTCTGGAACTCTCCGTGATCGAAACCGGCGCGCGTGAGGATCTCCTCGATGGCGAGCGCGCACTGGGGCACGTTGGAGGCGTGCTTGAGCAGGCCCACGTTGCCCGCGAGCATGGCGGGCGCGGCGAAGCGGAAGACCTGCCAGAAGGGGAAGTTCCAGGGCATGACCGCGAGCACGATGCCGATCGGCTGGTAACGGATGAAGCTCCGTTGCGCATCCGTCCGCCGCGGCTCATCCGCGAGCATGGCGGGGCCCTGCTCGGCATAGTGCCGGCACACCCACGCGCATTTCTCGGCCTCGGCGAGGGCGGCTCCGATAGGCTTGCCCATCTCCCGGGTCATCAGCTCGGCCCAGCGCCGCTTCTCCTCGCCCAGGATGGCTCCCGCGCGCGCCAGCCGCTCCGCGCGGCTGGCGAGCGAGCTGTGCCGCTGGAGGGGGCAGGCGGCGGCCGCGCGGGCGAGACGGTGCTCCACCTCTGCGGCATCGTGCAGGGCGAACTGCGCGAACGGCTCCCCCGTGGCGGGATTGATGCTGGTCATGCTCATGGCCGGCTCCGGGTGTGGGCGGTGCGGGATGGAGCCGATGCTGGGTGCGGCGAAAGCCGTGCGCAAGCCCGCTCGGCCGGCCGTTTCAGACCAGGCGCGCGGGTACGCCGCCGGGCGGGGGCGTACCCGGCGTGCTCTCCTCGGCGCGCCTGCTGGACCGGCTGGTGCCGGCTGCGACGTCCTCGCCGACGACCACCGGGACCCCGGCCGGGTTCGCGGTCCCGGGCTGAGCGACCGGCGTCGCGCGTGCTACGGCAGCGCTTCGACCGCGGCCAGGTAGTCGCGCCGGGCCTGCGCGGGATTCACTATCGCGCCGGGGAGCGGCCGCGGATCCCCATTGCACTCCGGCACCCAGCGCTGCAGCCACGTGCCGTCGGGATCGTGCTGCTCCGCCTGCGCGACCGGGTTGAAGACGCGGAAGTACGGCACGTTGTCGATGCCCAGCCCGGCCGCCCATTGCCAGTTGCCGGTATTGCTCGCGCGGTCCGCATCGAGCAGCCACTCATAGAATACGCGCTCGCCGCGGCGCCAGTCGATGCGCAGGTGCTTGCTCAGGAACTGCGCGGCCAGCATGCGCGCGCGATTGCTGATCCAGCCGGTGGCGCGGAGCTGCCGCATGGCGGCGTCCACGGCGGGAATGCCCGTGCGGCCGTCGCGCCAGGCCACGAAATCCGGCTCGGCAGCGCGCCAGTGGAATCGCTCCCAGCGCGGCTGGAAAGCGCGGCCGATCAGCTCGGGGTGCCGTTCCAGCAGGTCCGCCAGGAAATCCCGCCACGCCAGTTCGGCGAGCCACTTCTGCGGGCCGGTGCCGGGCCGGTGCCAGAGCGCGTCGGCCGCGGTCGCCGCGGAGAGCGCGCCGATGTTCAGGTAATACGAAAGCCGCGCGCCGCCCGCGCCGTCCAGGCGGTCCCGGGTGTCCGCGTAGGCGAGCGCTCGCCGCTCCGCGAACTCGCGCAGGGCCGCGAGCGCGGCGGCTTCGCCGGCGGGCGGGAGCGGGACGTCGCTCGGCGCGGTGGGGATCTCGCCGCACTCGGCAAGCGCGTGGGCCGGGGCCGGGATGTGCGATGGCGGCTCGAGCGGCTCCGGGGCGGGCCCATCCCGCCACACCCGGAAGAAGGCCCCGAACACCGTGAACGGATTGCCGCTGCGAGCGCGGACGTGGCCGGGTGCGCGCAGGTACAGGCCGTCGTGCCAGGTGATGCGCGCGAGCGCCGCGGCCGTGCGCTGGTCGCGGACGCGGCCGTAGGGCGTATGGCTGCGCAGGGCGCGCACCCGCTGCGCCCGGAGCTGCGCGCACAGGACCGGCAGGACCAGCCATGGCTCCCCGGTGCGAACCAGCAGCGTGCCGCCCAGCGCCTCGTAGGAAACGCGGAGCGCGCGCACGTTCTCGAGGAACCAGGCGCGCCGGCGCGGCGATGCCGGTCCCAGCACGTTCGGGTCGAGGATGACGACGCCCACGGTGCTGCCCGCCGCGACTGCGGCCACGAGCGCGGCATGGTCGTGCGTGCGCAGGTCGCCGCGATGCCAGACCAGCTGCACGGGTCCGCTCATTTGGGCACGAACACCAGCGTGGGATCGAGCGGGTAGCGCCCGAAACGCCGGCCGTACAGCGCGAGCCCGCCCGGCAGCGCCTCCGGCACCTCGAGCCTGATCAGCAACGTACCCGTGGCGGCCGCGTCGCGGAGTGCCGCCGGTGGAATCGGGACCTGCACCAGCTCTCCGTAGGATCCGGCCTCGCGCAGCTTGCGGTCCTCCAGCTGGTAGTGCCACGAGAGGATGCCGCGGTGGTCGGCCGGGTCATCGCGCAGCAGCCGGCTGCCGGCCACATGCCCGTTCACCAGTACCGTGAGCGCGCTCGGGTAGGGCACCTGATCGGTCATCGGGTAGGAGTTGGGGTTGCGGCTGCGATCGAACGTGCCGCGGCCGCGCATGTAGTCGCCGGCGATGGCCGCGGCGCCCTCGCGGTCCTTGCCGAACAACTGCTTCGAGCCGGCTTCGAGCACGAGCGTCGCGCTCTCGAGGCGCGCGGGATCCAGATCGACGGGCCAGGGCACGCGGTACTCGAAGAAGCCGGCGCCGGCGCCGTTGACCTTGGCGCCGTCGAGCACATTCCACTGCTTCACCGACCACCGGGCGGCGCTGAAGGCGGCCGGCGCGAAGCTCACCAGGCGCGCGGTCCGGCCGTCGGCGAGCGGCAGGGTGTCCGGCGCGGATGCCTCGATCACGAACGTGGTGAAGTTGCGGTTCAGCACGTTCCCGGCAGCGTCCCTCAGCCGCACCGCGAGCACGGCCACCGCCGGACCGGACGGCAGGTCCAGCTGGAGCGGCTCGAGCGGGGCCGTGTGCCAGGGCTGGAACGGGATGGCACGCGTGCTGCGCCACCAGCTCTGCCGGCGCCCCAGCAGGTCCCAGCCGTAGAGCTCGGCGTCCAGCGTGAGCCGCTCACCGGCAGGCCGCGCGGCGGTGAGGAAGGATGCGTACAGCGGCACGCTCACGCGCTCGCCGGGCGCCGCGCTCTGGCTGAGCCGGTCGCCGACGGCGATGAAAAGCGGCGCGTGCAGGTCGTTGAGGCTCATCCCGTCGACCAGCTCGTCCAGGCCGGTGAGCTTGTCGGACCGGTCGTACTGCCAGTAGCCGTTCCACTCGTTGATGACGTCGTGGTGCTCGGTGTAGAGCCAGCCGGCCACCGCGGGGTGGCGGCGGAAAGCATTCACGGCGCGGTGATAGTCCCAGGTGTAGTCGACGTCGCCCGTCGAGCCCTCGTAGCCCCAGACGTTGCCGAACTCCGAGTTGATATTGGGTTGGCGCGCCTGCTGGAAGCGGTCCTCGAAGTTCCAGGGCGCACCCGGGCGGGTGCTGTCGCTGATCATGTCCAGGGTGCGCTCCCACTCCCAGCCCGGCAGGTACCAGTGCCACGAGTTGATGTCGGTCTCGGTGTGGCCCCAGCCGCAGCACGGCGAGTTGTCTTCCACCAGCCGCGTCGGGTCGAGCTGCTTCGCGAGCCGGTAGTTAGAGGCTACCCAGTCCTGCGTCTGCGGCAGGTACGCGCTCCGCCGCTCCGCGCGCGTGAGCAGCCCCCAGGACTCGTTGAACAGCACCCACGAGAAGATGGACGGGTGATTGAAGTCGCGCGCGATCATGCCGCGCAGCGCGAAGTCGTGCTCCGCCGCTGCCTCTGCCCGCGGCTCCCCCCAGTAGTTCGGCACGTCCGCCATGATCAGGAAGCCGAGCCGGTCCGCCCAGTAGAGCTTGCGCGGCAGCGGCACCTTGATGTGCACGCGTACGCCGTTCAGCCCGAGCTGCTTCGCGCGCAGGATCTCGGCGCGTGTGAAGTCGTCGCTCGGGAAGGTGTAGAAGCCCTCCGGGTGATAGGCCTGGTCGAGCGCGAGCTGCAGGTAGATGGGCGCGCCGTTCAGCGCCACGTAGCGATGGCTCGTGCCCGGCAGGTCCACCACCGCGATGCTGCGCATGCCGAAATAGGTGTCGACCACATCCG
This sequence comes from Gemmatimonadota bacterium, assembly GCA_012027055.1. Taxonomy (GTDB): domain Bacteria; phylum Gemmatimonadota; class Gemmatimonadetes; order Longimicrobiales; family RSA9; genus VEPF01. Next base: position 6,534 of record VEPF01000030.1, read on the forward strand.
CCGCGCTGCCCGGCCCGCTCAGGCGCGCCTGCACCTGGTACAGGTATGGATCGTCCAGCGTCCAGAGGTGCGGCGCGGCGATGGGCACATCGAACCGGATGCTGTCCGCACCGCGCGCCAGGCGCCTCACCACCTGCGGAACGGTACCGTCCGCGAAGCTGAGCGTGAGCGTGAGCGGCTCCCGGGCGGGCTCGAGCAGGCGCGCGGCCACGGTGACCCGCCGGCCCGCGAGATCGGGCGTGAAGTGGAGCGTGCGCAACGCCGTACCGCCGCGCGCCTCCAGGTAGACGGTCTGCCAGATGCCGCGCGCGTTCCCGTAACCCTGCTTGCCCTCCAGCTTGAAGTCCTCATCCGGATCGGCCACGCGCAGCACCAGCCGCTGCCCCTGGCCAGGCTTCAGCAGTGAGGTCAGCTCGAACTCGAACGGCGTGTAGCCGCCCCGGTGCTCGCCCAGCGGCACTCCGTCCAGCCATGCCGTGGTGTGCCAGTCCGACGCCCCCACTACCAGGAACACCCGCTGCCCGCGCCACTCTGCCGGCACCGACACTTCCCGCTGGTACCAGCCCGTGCGCGTGGTGCTGTCCGGATCGGGCGTGACCCCGGCCAGCGGCGCCGCCCACGAGAACGGCACCAGGATGCGCTGCGGGGCAGGGAGTCCCGTCTGCGGCCAGCCGCGCGCCTCGCCCACCTGCTGCGCGTCGAACTGGAAAGCCCAGCTGCCGTTCAGGTTGAGCCACAGCGGCCGCTGCCAGTCCGGCCGGGGGTGCTCGGGAAGCGGGATGTCCGCCTGGGCCGCCAGCCGGCCCGGCATCAGCAGCAGGGCGGCAAGAAATGCCAGCGCGGGTGCGCAGCGTCGCATGGGTCATCGCGGGTGGAGGTCACGAACGGCCCGCCGGTCCGGGCGGGCTCCACCGAGGAAATCTGGGGCGCGGTGGGCGTTCGCGCGAAGGGTGCTACAGGTCCCGGGGGAAGAGCTTGCAGGCCAGCTCCACGGCGCCGAAGCGTTGCAGGTCGAGCGCCGCGATCGCCTCCGCCCCGAGCCGCTCCGCAACCGCGATCACCACGCCGTCGACCAGCCCCAGGCCGATCTCCTCGTGCTGCGCCGCCAGGACCGCGGCCCGCGCCAGATCCCCTGGCCCGCCCGGCTCCCCCGCGATGTGCCCCGCCCCGCCGTCCTCGAGAACGCGCCGCGCGGGCGCGCGGCCGCGCATGCGG
>VEPF01000438.1 GCA_012027055.1 Gemmatimonadota bacterium
GCCGTGCGCGAAATTCCGGCCCTGGCGATCGAGGCCGCGGCGGTTGACGCCCGGTTGACAATGCCTTGACGGCACCGCCGTAGCCTGCCGCAGCGTGTCACTCCAACAGAGAGAGTGGTCATGGGCAACCACACGCTGCGCCGCTGCGTCGGCACCGTCCTCCTGGTGGTTTCGTCCATCCAGAATGCCGGCTGTGCGGTTAGCCCCTACAACTACGAGCCCCATCCCCTGCCCGGCGCGCCGCTGGACACGCTCGCCATCCGTCAGTTGTTCGGCGAGTCTGTCCGCCTCACCCTCCGCTCGGGAACCATCCTCCGCCTGGACGACGTAACCCTCGAGCGCGATACCATCTGGGGTGCCGGGATGAGGGTGCCGCTCGACAGTGTGGCACGAGTCGACATCGTCCGTTCCGATCCGGCCAAAGCCGTAGTGCCTACCACTGCCGCGGCGGCAACCAGCGGTATCGTCGCAGGCGCAGCACTCGCTGCCGTCGTCGTGACGGCTGTTTTTGTCGGCTTCGCACTCCTGTTAAGGGCGATCGCCCAGGGGCTCGGCGAGGCGATCCAGAATGGAACCCGCTCCCACCTGTGAACGTGCGGCGGCCAATCGAGCCTCCGACCGGTTGCCTTCGCTGGAGAGTCGATCATGACCAGGATCGGGAAACCCGTGGCCGCCCTCCTGCTCGTGGTGCTGCCGCTGCACCTGACCGCGTGCGCCCACGTTCCCGCGTATCGCCTGGAGACGCGCGCCTTCCCGGGCGCATGGCAGGACACACTCGCACTGCGGCAGCTGGCCGGAGAATCAGTTCGGATCCGGCTGCACTCCGGCGGCATCATCCGCCTGGATGGGGTGCGCGTGCTGAATGACACTGTCTTCGGCAGCGGCTTATCGGGAACGCCGGAGCGCACGGTCGCCGTGCCGCTCGACAGCATCGCCGGGATCACCATCCGGCACACCGACCGCGCCGCGAACCTCGCCCGCGGCGCGGCCAACGCCTACTCCACCACCATGATCCTGGTGGCAGTCGGTGGCGTCATATTGACGGTGGCTTGCCTGAAATGGCTGCGCGATCTTAAGGGTGAGGTCGACGCGCGCGTGCGCGTCGGCCGGTGAGCCGCCGCGCACACCGCAGTTGCGAATCCGGGCACCACCTGGTCGGCGGTGCCCGGACGCTGCGAGTCTTCAACGCTGGCCTGCTATTGCTTCCCTGCCCCCGCCGTCTGCGGTGCCAACCGGTCTGCGGCCTTCAGCAGCGCCGCGGGTGAATCCGCCTGGTGCAGCAGCTCGACCGCGGTACGCACCTGCGGGTCCACGGCGTTGGTCCGCCTGCGCGCCGCCTCCTGGCCCCACTTCGAGTAGGCAATGTCATAACCGACGTCGAATGCCAGCCACCGGCGCGCCCCCCGGAACAACTGCCGGTCCAGCTTCACGCCTGCCGCCTGCAACTGGGCATAAAACCGGTCCAGCATCGCATCCGTGACCTCGAAACCCTCGGCCAGCCGGGGCGAGCTGCGGATGAACTCCACCGAGTACTTGAGCCGCTGCGTGGCGTACTCGGACCCGTACTGCGCCAGCTCCTGCCGCAACGCCCGCTCCTGCGCGGTAAGCGTGTCCGCGTCGATCTCCAGGTCCGGAACGATGCCGCCGCCCCCGTACACCGTGCGGCCGCTGTCCGTCTTGTAGGCCGGTCGCTTCCCTTCGGCCGTGTCCGCGAGTGCCGTCGTCGGATGCGAGCCGTCCGCCTCGTAGGCCCGCTGGATGCTCCGGCCCGATGGCGTGTACCACCGTGCCGTGGTCAGCTTCAGCCAGTTGTTGCCGCCCAGCGGGAATACCGTCTGCACCGAGCCCTTGCCGTAGGTCGCGTTGCCCAGCACCAGCGCCCGGTCGTGATCCTGCAGCGCACCCGCCACGATCTCCGACGCCGACGCCGAGCCCGGACCGACCAGCACCACGATCGGCATGTTCGGGAATTCGTCGTCCGTGGTGGCGAGCAGTTTCTGGTTCTGGCCCGCTACGCGGCTCTTCGTCTCCACGATCAGCACCGGCTTCGGCAGGAACAGGTCGGACACCTGGCTGCCCTCCTCGAGCAGCCCGCCCGGGTTCTGCCGCAGGTCCAGGATCAGCCGCCTGGCACCCTGCTGGCGCAACTTCGTGATCGTGCTGCGCAGCTCGTTCGTCGCGGTCGCGTTGAACAGCACCAGCTCCGTGTAGCCGACGTCCGGAGCGATCAGGTACGCGGTCGGGATCGCCTTGATGTGGATCTCTTCCCGCGTGATGTCGAACTTGATGGGCTGGTCCATGCCCGCGCGCAGCACCGACAGCACCACCCGGCTCCCGCGCGGACCGCGCAGCCGCGACACGGCTTCATCCTCGGTCCAGCTCTTGGTGGCAACCCCATCCACTTCCGCGATCGCGGCGCCCGCCCTGAGCCCGGCCCGCTCGCCCGGTGTGCCCGGCAGCGGCGAGATCACGGTGATGTAGTCGCCGCGCTTGATGATCTGCACGCCCAGCCCGCCGTACTCGCCTTCGGTCTGGACCCGCAGCTTCTCGTATTCATCGGCCGGGAGATAGGCGGAGTGCGGGTCGCCCAACTGCTTCAGCATCCCGTCGATCGCCATGCGGTACAGGTCGCCCGTGTCCCTGCTGTCGACGAACGAGGCGTTGACGCGCCGCAGCACGTCCTCGAACAGCCGCGCATTGGCGTATACGTTCGGCTCGCTCGCGCCGCGCTGCAGCAGCCAGCCGCCGCTCCCGAGCGCTACGGCCGCCACGATCACCGGTGTGAGAACTGCCCGTCTCAGCTTCATCACGTACCCCCGGACCATGCCGGGACGGGCGGCGCTGCGATGCGCCCCGACCCGTTCCCGCCCGATCGATCTAACCCGCTTTGCCCGTGAATGTTTCGGGGAAATGCCGGCTGAGCGCCGCCCTGATCCTGGCCTGTACCGACGCCGGCTCGCCGCACCCGTCCAGTCGCACCGTCTGCGGCTCCGTGTCCGCCAATAGGTGGTAGGCCTCCACCACCCGCTCGTGGAATGCGCCCCCGGCCCGCTCGATCCGGTCTTCCCCCCGCCGCCCGGCCACCCGCCTCGCCTCGCCGCCCGGCCGCGGGATCTCCAGTACCAGCGTCAGGTCCGGAGTGAGCCCGCCGGTCGCGCGCGCGATCGCCCGCCGGACCTGGGCCAGGTCCAGCTCCCGGCCGTAGCCCTGGTATGCCAGCGTCGACAGGGAATAGCGGTCCGCCACCACCACCTCGCCCGCCGCCAGGGCGGGCCGGACCACCTCCGCGAGCAGGGCGGAGCGCGCCGCCAGCATGAGCAGCAGCTCGGTCACGCCCGGCATGCTGCCGCCGTGCAGCAGCAGCTGGCGCACGGCCTCCCCCAGCTCCGTACCACCCGGCTCGCGGGTGAGCCGGTACGGGACGCCCAGCTGCTCGAGCCACTCCCCGAGCAGGGCCGCCTGCGTGGTTTTCCCCGAGCCTTCGATCCCCTCGAGGACGATGAAGATGCCCCGGTCGCCGCTCAACTTCCTTCTGGCGACGTCCTGACGAAAGCTCCCGCCGCGGGGCCTTCCGGCTCCGGGCGGGAGCTGACCGCGGACGTCGCTTACTCCTGGTAGTAGTCCAGACCGAGGTGCGTGATCTGCTCCTCGCCCATCAGGTGCCGCAGCGTGTTCTTCAGCTTCATCTGCTGGATGAACAGGTCGTGCTCCGGGTACAGCCCCGGCGCCGTCATCGGACTCTTGAAGTAGAAGGACAGCCATTCCTGGATGCCGCTCATCCCCACCCGGCGCGCCAGGTCCATGAACAGCGCCAGGTCGAGTGCGATCGGGGCCGCCAGGATCGAGTCGCGGCAGAGGAAGTCAACCTTGATCTGCATCGGGTAGCCCAGCCACCCGAATATGTCCAGGTTGTCCCAGCCTTCCTTGTTGTCACCGCGCGGCGGGTAGTACTCGATGCGCACCTTGTGGTACACGTTGCCGTACAGCTCCGGATGGATGGCCGGCTGGAGGATGTGCTCGATCACTCCGAGCTTCGACTCCTCCTTGGTCTTGAACGATTCGGGATCGTCCAGCACGGCGCCATCGCGGTTGCCCAGGATGTTGGTGCTGAACCAGCCGTTCAGGCCCAGCATCCGCGCCTTCAGGCCGGGCGCGAGAATGGTCTTCATCAGCGTCTGGCCGGACTTGAAGTCCTTGCCCGCGATCGGCAGGCCCTGCCGCTTCGCCAGCTGCTGGATGGCCGGAATGTCGACCGTCAGGTTGGGCGCGCCGTTCGCGAACGGGACGCCCTCCTGCAGCGCGGCCCACGCGTAGATCATGGACGGCGCGATCGCATCATCGTTGCGGTCCATCGCCGCCTCGAACTTCTCCAGCGTCGCGTGCGCGTCGCCCGGCTTCATGAAAATCTCGGTCGAGGCGCACCACACCATCACCAGCCGGTCGCAGCCGTGCTCCTGCTTGAAGCGCCGGATGTCCTCGCGCAGCTGCTCGCCCAGCTCCCGCTTGGTCGCGCCCTGCTTCACGTTGGGACCGTCCAGCTTCTTCACGTAGTGCTTGTCGAACACCGCCGGCATCGGCCTGATTGCCTTCAGAAAGTCCGCCAGCGGCTCGATGTGCTCGTGGCGCTGCAGCACCCCCGCGTTCACGGCGCTCTCGTAAGCGTTGTCCGGGATCGGGTCCCAGCCGCCGAACACCAGTTGGTCCAGGCTGGCCAGCGGTACGAACTCGTGGATGAACGGATTCCGGTTCTCAGTCCGCTTCCCCAGCCGGATGTGCCCCAGTTGGGTCACCGATCCGATCGGGCGTGACATGCCCCGGCGGACCGCCTCTACGCCGGCCATGAAAGTGGTGGCGACCGCACCCATTCCCGGTAACAGCACGCCCAGCCTGCCGGCCGCGGGTGTCACTCCGCTATGACTGCTCATCTCGCCTCGTTGTTGTTAGCGGGTGACGGCTCCGTCACCCGGCGTATCCGGTTTCCGGGCCGGTGCATCCCCGAGCGGCACGCCTCGCGCATGCCGGTATACCCAGGCAATGCGCTGGAACGCCGTCAGGTTCGTGGTCACCGCCAGCACCGCGATCACCACTTTCAGCACCAGCCCGTCCCAGGCCTCGCCGAATGCCAGTGCGGCCAGGCCGATCAGCAGGACTCGCTCCGCGCGCGGCATCAGCCCGACCCTGCAGTCGAGCCCCAGCGCCTCCGCGCGCGCGCGAGTATAGCTGATCATGAGGGAGCCCGCCATGGCCAGCATGATCAGGTAGATCATGCCCACATCACCCAGCTTCAGGCGATAGTCGTTGTAGAGGGAAAGCATCCCGAGAAAGACCACGATCTCGCTGATCCGGTCCAGCGTCGAATCGTAGAACGCCCCGAACTTGCTGCCCAGCCCGGTGACGCGCGCCACGCGCCCGTCCAGGATGTCGAAGAAGCCGCCCAGCAGGATCAGCAGCCCCGCCGTCCGCACGTGATGCTGGTGGAACGCGAGCCCGGAACTGGCCGTCACCAGGAAGCCCAGCGAGGTCAGCAGGTTCGGGTGCACCCGCCGTCGCGCCAGCCAGCGGATCACTGGATCGATGATTCCGTAAACCGGCCCGCGCAGGGCTTCCAGGCTCGGCATCGAGGGGCTCAGGTTGGCAGGATGATCCGCGACCGGGCGCCGGACTCCATGCCCCGCCCGATCTCCTCGTTCACGCGCAGCAGAATCTTGTCGAAATTGCTCTGGGCGGCAACGAGCGCCTGGTACGTTGGCGACGCCTGCAGTTCCGTGAATAACCGCTCGTACTCCTCCTGCACCGCGGCGGCCGGTTCCTCTCCGGCGTGCAGCGCCGCTGAAACCTCGCGCTCCAGCTCGGAGAGCCGGTTCATTCGCCGCACCGCGTCGCGGTCATCGCCGATGCGCTCGCGTGCCCGGGTGAGCGCCCGGTACTCATCGGTCTGTCCCAGTGCGCGGCCCAGCTCCTGGGCACGCTCCCGGATCGGATCGCCAAGCTCAGCCATTGCCTGCCCGCTCCTGCGCCGCTTCCGCCAGTACCACGCGCTCGCGGCCTGCCAGGTCCTTGATTACCCGCGCGGCGCTCCATGCGCCACCGACCGTCTCCAGCATCGCCAGCACGGCCGGCCCCTGCGTTGCCCCTATCTCCAGCGCCAGCAGTCCTCCGCGGACCATGTGCGCGGGTGCCCCCGCCACGATCCCGCGCACCACATCCAGCCCGTCGTCCCCACCCGCCAGCGCCAGCCTCGGCTCCCAGTCCTTCACTTCCGGCTGCAACGCTGCGAACTCTCCCGTGGCGACGTAGGGCGGGTTCGAGACCACCACATCGAATCGCTCCGCCGCTCTGACCGGCTCCCACAGCGGGCCCGGCCGCAACTCGACGCGGCCGGCGGCGCAGTGTGCGTCGATGTTCGCGCGCGCCACCTCCAGCGCAGCCGCGGACACGTCCGTGGCGACGACCTCGAGCCCGCCCTCCTCCGCCAGGCTCAGGGCGATGGCGCCCGAGCCGGTACCGACCTCCAGCGCCCGCACCGGCGCGCTCCGCCCCGCGGCCCATCGGAGCACTTCACCCACCAGGATCTCCGTCTCCGGCCGGGGGATGAGCACCCGCCGGTCCACCTGCAGCCGCAGCTGGCGGAACGCGGCTTCGCCCAGGATGTACTGCACCGGTTCGCGCTTCAGCCGTCGCCGCACATGGGCGCGAAACCGCTCCAGCTCGGCTTCCGTCACCGGCCGGTCGAATTGGAGATAGAGCTGCAGCCGTTCCAGCCCCAATACTCCGGCCAGCAGCAGCTCCGCCTCCAGCCTGGCCTGCGCGAAACCGCGCTCCCGCAGCAGCGAGGCCGCCTTCCGCGCCAGTTCGAGCGCCTGTTCGACCACCGCGTCAGAACCGCCGCGTCAATTGGGGCGCATGCGGCTCCGGGCCGCGCAGGTCGCTGGCATGCTCCTAACCTGCGACTCCGGACTCCAGCTGTTCCGCTTCGCGCGCCAGCTTGAGGGCTGCGACCAGCTCGTCCAGGTCGCCGTTCAGCCCCTCCGGCGAACGGTGCAGCGTCAGCCCGATCCGGTGGTCCGTCACCCGGCCCTGCGGGAAGTTGTAGGTCCGGATCTTGGCCGAGCGGTCCCCGGTCCCCACCATCGTCTTCCGCTCTCTTGCCCGCTCCGACTCCTGCTCCGCCAGCTTCAGGTCCAGCAGCCGGCTGCGCAACACCTTCAGCGCCTTGGCCTTGTTCTTGATCTGCGACTTCTCGTCCTGGCAGGTTACTACCAGGCCCGTGGGCAGGTGCGTGATCCGCACCGCGGAGTCCGTCGTGTTTACCGACTGGCCACCAGGACCTGACGAGCGGTATACGTCGATCCGCAGCTCGTTCTCCGCGATCGCCACGTCCACTTCCTCCGCCTCCGGCAGCACCGCCACCGTCGCGGCCGACGTGTGGATGCGACCCTGACTTTCCGTCGCCGGCACTCGCTGCACCCGGTGCACGCCCGACTCGTGCCGCAGATCGCCGTAGGCGTTCCGCCCCCGGACCATGAACACCACTTCCTTGTACGCGCCTCGCTCGCCCTCCGAGACGTCCACCAGTTCCAGGTCCCAGCCCCGCCGGTCTACGTAGCGGGCATACATCCGGTACAGGTCCGCCGCGAACAGGCCCGCATCGTCGCCTCCCGTCCCCGCCCGGATCTCCACCACCGCCGCCCGGACCGCGAGCGGATCCTTCGGCA
>VEPF01000466.1:0-1127 GCA_012027055.1 Gemmatimonadota bacterium
GCGCAGGAAATCGCGGCGGTCGAGCGCGCGGTGCAGCAGGTCGGAGTCGTTATCGTTCACGGCAGCCTCAGGTCGTTTCAGGCGACGTCTGCATTCCCGCCGGCCGGCACCCGCGGACGCAGGGTGATGCCCCGGCTCCAGGTGCGGTACGCCGGTCCGGCACCGAGCACCAGCGCAGCCAGGTCCGGGTCGGGCGCGACCAGGCGGTCGGCGGCAGCCGGGCCGAGCACCAGCAGCGCGGTCGAGAGCGCGTCGGCGGCGGTGGCATCGGCACAGGCCACGGCCGCGAGTACCGCGCCTTGCGCCGGGCACCCGGAGCGCGGAGCGAGCACGTGGCCGTAGCGGACGTCGCCCGCGTGGAACGCCTTGCCCCACACCGCCGACACCGAGAGCGACCGGTTCACCAGCGGCACCAGCGCGAGCGGTCCGGCGGCGGCACCGGGATGCTCGATCGCGACCCGCCACGCGGCCGCATCCGGCGGGGCGCCGATGGTGGTCACGCTGCTCGTGCCGCCGTGCAGCAGCGCGCTGGTGATGCCCAGCTCGCGCAGCGTGAGCGCGGCCTGGGCGAGCGCGTAACCCTTGCCGATCGCGCCCAGGTCGATGCTCACCCCCGGCCGCGCGAAGCGGATGGTGCGGCGGCGCTCGTCCAGCTCGAGCAGCGCCATGCCGGTGCCGGCACGGGCGTGCTCCAGCTCGGCCGGGTCCGGCACCCGGCCGCCCTCCCGTCCGGCCAGCCCCCAGCAGTGCAGCAGCGGGCCCACGGTGATGTCGAACGCGCCGCCGGACCGCTCGGACAGCTCCCTCGCCCGGAGCAGCAGCGCGAACAGTTCGGGCTCGACCGGCACCGGCCCGGTCGCCGCGCACCGAATGATGCGGCCGATGTCGCTGGCCGCGCGGTACCGGCTCAGCTGCGCGTCCAGCCGCCGGACCACGCCCAGCGCTTCCTCGCCCGCCGCGCGCAGGCGCGCCGCATCAGCGCCAGGCAGCACCAGCTCGAAGCGGGTGGCCATGGCGCGGGCGGCAAGCAGGACGGGAGGCCGCCGGCCGCGCCGGCCGCCGGCCTCCCGTCCCCCGGGGCGCGCCGCGCCGTCCGGCGCCGCGCGCCCCGCGGCCGGCTCAGGCCA
>VEPF01000466.1:1137-7694 GCA_012027055.1 Gemmatimonadota bacterium
GGATGCGGCGCTTCGCGGCGTCGAAGTACAGCATCTCGCCCAGCCGCTCCGACATCTCGGCCATGGAGATGATGGTCTGCACCCGGATGGCCAGCTCCATGTTGCCGTTGGCCTTCATGGGATCGCCGGCGCGGATCGCGTCGAAGAAGTTGGCGATGTGCGCGGGCACGCTCACGCCCGGCTGGATGTCCGGGAACTCCAGCTTGTCCGCGAGATCCGCGAACGGCCGTTCGGGCCGCAGCTCCAGGCTGTTGCCGGAGAAGTACATGGTGGCCTCGTGCCCGCGGAAGACACTGCCCCAGGCCTGCTCGTTGACCGTGCTGCCCATGATCACGATGGCGAGGCCGCTCGGGAACTCGGCCAGCAGCTGCGTGTTGTCCGGCACCGAGCGGTCGGTGGTGATCTTCCGCGTGCCGATGCAGGCCACCCGCACCGGGAATTCCGGCGCGCCGGTGGCGATCAGGAGCGGGTGGATGCGGTGCGCGAGCAGGTCGCCCAGGATGCCGCAGCAGTACGGGTAGTACTTGCGCCAGCGGAAGTAGTGGTCGGCGCTGAACGGCCGCTGCTTCACCTGTCCGAGCCACGCGCCCCAGTCCACCGCGTCCGCCGTGAAGTCGGGCTCGATGTCGTAGTTCCACTCACCGTTCGGGTTGTTGCGGCAGTACCCGTCCTGGGCCAGCACCAGCTTGCCGATCTTGCCGGCGCGCACCAGCTCCGCCGCCTTGTGCCACTTCCCCTCGGTGCAGTACTGGGACCCGATCTGCAGCACCTTGCCGGTGCGCTGCTGGGTGTCGTAGAGCTGGAACGCCTCGCCGAGATAGCGCGTCATCGGCTTCTCCACGTACACGTGTTTCCCGCTCTCCATCGCCGCGATGGAGATGGGCGCGTGCCAGTGGTCGACCGTGCCGATGAAGACCGCATCGATGTCCTGGCGGTCAAGGACGCGGCGGAAGTCCGTGTGGCCATCCGCGCTGCCGAGCTGCAGCGCCTGCGCGGCGCGGTCCACGCGCTTCTGCCACACGTCGCAAACCGCCGCGCCCACGGCGTTGTACTCCTCGGCGTGCTTCACCATGCCGTCGCTGACGTGCGCATTGAAGCCCTGGCCGCCCACGCCGATGTAGCCCGCCACGATGCGGTCGTTGGCGCCGCGCACGGAGGCGGGGAACGGCGCCTGCCGCTGGCCCCAGACCGGGGTGCGGAACAGTGCCGATGCGGTGAACGCGGTGGCGGCCGTGGCCGCGCTCTGCTTCAGGAAATCGCGTCGGGATTCCCCGGTGGCGGCGGTCGGAGCGGGTTGCTTCGGGTCCATGGATCACCTGTGAGGGATGGCCTCGGTAATCGCTGCGCCGATGCACTCGTGACGAGTTGTTGTGGGGCTCGGGTCAGTGTAGTCTTGGGGGCCACCACCGTCAATCACGATCGAATGGTCATGCCGACGCGCCGTATCAGCACCGCCGTACTGTGTGCGTTCGCCCTGCTGCCGGCCGTGCCCGCGGCCGCGCAGGGACCCCGCCTGCCGCTGCAGCCGGAGAGCCGGGTCTGGGTGGATGGCACGTCCAACAAGAACGACTGGACGGTGAAGGCCACCCAGCTGTCAGGATTCGTCAACCTGCAGCTGAAGCGCGATGCGCTGCAGATCTTCGCGGGTGGTTTCACGGTGGCGGCGCAGAGCCTGGTGAGCGAGCACGGCGTGATCATGGACCGGCTGATGCAGGGCGCGCTCAAGAGCGACGTCCACGCGGAGATCATCTACGAGCTGGTGAGCGCGAGCGCGACGCCCGGGGAAGGCGGGAAGTACGCGGTGGCCACGCAGGGCCGGGTGACCGTCGCGGGGGTGACGAAGGACGTCGCCCAGACGGTCACGGCCGAGCGGCTGGGGAACGGGCAGCTGCGGTTCACGGGCAGCCAGCCGCTGCTGATGAGCGAGTTCGGCATGAAGCCGCCCACAGCGATGTTCGGCGCGCTGCGCACCGCTAACCGCGTGGTGGTGAACTTCGAGCTGATCGTGAAGCCCTGATCCCGCGCCCGCCGGGAGCAGGGCGGCGCGGAGTTCGGCGCCGGCCGGCGGGCCGGGCATGCGAAACGGGAGGGGAGCGATGGCGAAGGATCGGCTGGGTGTCGGCTTCATCGGGGCCGGCTTCAACGCGCAGTTCCACACCCGCGGCTGGACGAGCGTCCGCGACGCGGACATCCTCGGCTACTGGAGCCCGGAGACCGCGACCGCGGAGCAGGCGGCGGCGCTGGCGCGGAGTCTGGACGTGGGGCCGGCGCGGCCGTACCGCTCGATCGCGGAATTGGTCGAGGACCCGGCCGTCGATGCGCTCTGGCTAACCGGTCCGAACCACGCGCGCATCGAGAACCTGGAAGAAGTAGTGGCCGCGCTCGAGAGCGGACGGGGCACGCTGCGCGGGATCGCCTGCGAGAAGCCGCTGGCCCGCACGGTGGCCGAGGCGGAGCGGGTGCTGGAGCTGGCCGCACGCGCACAGATTCCGACCGGCTACCTGGAGAACCAGGTGTTCTCGCCACCGGTCGAGGTGGGGCACGCGCTGCTCTGGGGCCGCGGCGCCGCCGCCACCGGCCGGCCCTACCTGGCGCGCGCCGCGGAAGAGCACAGCGGCCCGCACGCGCCGTGGTTCTGGCAGGGGCAGCTGCAGGGCGGCGGCGTGCTGAACGACATGATGTGCCACTCGGTGCTGCTGGTCCGGCACCTGCTCACGCGGCCGGGCGCGCCGCTCGCGACCGTGCGGCCGCGGCGCATCACCGGCCACATTGCCAGCCTGAAGTGGAGTCAGCCGGATTACGCGGCGCGGCTCGCCGCGCGCATGGGCCCGGCCGTGGATTACACGAAGCTGCCGGCCGAGGACTTCGCCAGCATGGTGGTGGAGTTCGAGGATGAGCAGGGGCAGCGGCTGATCGGGGAAGCGTCCTCTTCCTGGAGCTTCGTGGGGGCCGGGCAGTGCGGCTCTCGGCCGAGCTGCTGGGGCCCGAGTACTCCATGTCCTGGAACACGCTGGAGAGCGGGCTCAAGCTGTTCTTCAGTCGCGAGGTGCGGGGGGCCGCGGGCGAGGACCTGGTCGAGAAGCAGAACGCGGAGATCGGGCTCATGCCGGTGGTGGCCGGCGAGCCGGCGGCGTACGGCTACGAGGCGGAAGACCGGCACTTCGTGCGGGCGTTCCTCGGCAAGGAAGCGCCGCGGCTCACGTTCCGGGATGGCTACGAGGTGGTGCAGCTGCTGATGACCGCCTACCAGAGCGCCGAGCTCGGCCGCACGCTGCAATTCCCGCCCGCCGCCCTGGCCGGGTTCGTGCCCGCCGTCGCGCGCGGCACCTGGCGGCCGTAGCGGCCGGCACCGGGCCGGGGGGCGAACTGCCCCGCCGCCCGGCCCTGCCGCCTCACGCCGCCGCCGTCTCCTGCTGGATCTTCCGCAGCAGCTTCAGGGTGGCGGCAATCCCCTCGCGCTCGCTCAGCCGGGTGCCCTCGTACTCGATGCCCACCCAGGAACGGTAGCCCGCGTCGGCCACGATCTTCATGAGCCGGCGGTAATCCTTCTCGGTCTCGTTCCCGGCCGCATCGAAGTCGTGGGTCTTGGCGCTGACCGCCTTGGCGAAGCGCATCAGCTCGGTCACGCCCTGGTAGCGGTCGTAGGTCTGGCCATCGCCCAGGTTGAAGTTGCCGAAGTCCGGCAGCGTGCCGCAGCGCGGATGGTCCACCCGGCGCATGACGTCGCTCAGCCACGCCCCGTTGGAGGACCAGCCGCCATGGTTCTCCACCACCACGTTGATGTCCGCCTGCGCCGCGTACTCCGGCAGCCGGCGCAGCCCGTCCGCTGCCAGCGCGGCCTGCTGCTCGGGCGTCCCTTCGCTCGCGGCATTGACGCGGATGGTGGCGCAACCGAGCGTCTTCGCCGCGGCCACCCACTTGTAGTGGTTCTCGACCGCCTGCTTCCGCGCGGCGTCGTCCGGGTCCCCGATGCGCCCCTCCGCGTCACACATGATCAGGTGCTGGTACACGCCCTGATCCGCCGCGCGGCGGTTCATCTCGGCCAGGTACGCGGCGTCCTGCGCCTTGTCCTTGAAGAAGCTGTTGACATATTCGACCGCCTCGATGCCATAGTCGACGCGGGCAATGCGCGCGAAATCGAGGTGGTCGATCTCCTGCGCGGCCAGCGCCCGGTGCAGCGACCACTCGGCCAGCGAGATCCTGAAGAGCGGCACGGCACCACCTCCGTCGAATGCGCCGGCCGCGGTCGGCCGCAGCGCGAGGCCGGCCAGGGCGAGGGACCCGGCCGCGCGGCCGCCGGCCCGGATGAAGTCTCTGCGGTGCCACGAATCCATGGGTGCGCCCCCGGGTGCTGAAGGGTCGAGCATGCGGCGGTCTCCAACCAGGGAGATGCTATGACGATGAACGCGGACGGAACAGGGCGGTCCGGGTCCCTGGCCGGGCGCATCGGGGTGTGTTCGTGGTCCCTGCAGCCGCGGAGCGCGGCCGAGCTGGCGGCGCGGGTGCGCGCGACCGGCCTGGCCGTAGTCCAGCTCGCGCTCGACCCGCTCCGCACCGGCGCCCTGCCGGAGGCGGAGGTCCGGCACGCGCTCGCGGTCGCGGGCGTGGACGTCGTCTCGGGCATGATGGCCATGGCCGGCGAGGATTACTCGAGCCTCGCGGCCATACGGCGCACGGGTGGAGTGGCGCCGGCTGCGACGCGGGACCAGAACGGCGCCGCCGCCACCGCCAACGCCCGGCTGGCCCGCGCCCTCGGGATCTCGCTGGTCACGTTCCACGCCGGCTTCGTGCCGCATGCGCCCGCGGACCCCGCGCGCGCGGTGCTGCTCGCCCGCATCGCGCGTATTGCCGAGGTCTTCGCGGCGGAGGGCGTGCGGGTGGCGCTCGAGACCGGGCAGGAGGCCGCGGACACGCTGCTGGCGCTGCTGCCGGAGCTGGCCGCATACGACGTCGGCGTGAACTTCGATCCGGCGAACATGATCCTCTACGGGATGGGAGACCCCGTGGCCGCGCTCGAGCGGCTGGCGCCGTGGGTGCGCCAGGTCCACATCAAGGATGCGCTCCCCGCGGTCATGCCTGGGGAATGGGGCACGGAAGTGCCCGCCGGACAGGGGGCCGTGGACTGGCCGGCGTTCTTCCGGGTACTGGCGGCAGCGGGCGTCCGGGGGGACCTGCTGATCGAACGGGAGTCGGGCAGCGATCGGGTTGGTGACATCCGCCAGGCCCGGGCGCTGGTAGAGGGTCTTACCGGCAGCCGCGGCTGAGGCTGGTGGCGTTGACCGCGTTCGGGTAGAGCGCGTGGGCGGCGAGCGCGTGCCGGCAGCGCGTGGCGCGTCCCAGGCCGCTGCTGCGGCGGGCGAGCTGGAGGTGCAGGCGGTAGTTGCCGGGATCGATGCGCGCGGCGGCGGTAAGCCAGGCCGGGCGGCTGCTGTAGCCGTGCATGGTCATGGCCGTGAGCTGGGCTCCGCTGCGCACCGCACCCACGCCGGCCAGGGCGGTCACGAGCGCGAGCGCCGGCAGGAAGGCGCGCCCGGGCGGCAGCTCGGGCGCCTCGGGGAGCGGCGCGGAGAGCGCGCCGGCCGCGGTCCAGACGATGAAGGCCGGAGTGGGAAGCAGCAGCACGGCATCGAATAAACCCGCGATCGTGGCCGCGGCCAGCAGCGCGACGAGCGTGACGTCGCGGAGCGCCGCATCGGCGTCCCGGGCAGTGAGCAGGCGGGCCAGGCCGCCGAGCGCGATGCCGAGGATGGCGAGCGCGAGGAGCAGCGCGGCCGCGGGCCCCCGCTCGGAGACGAACGCGACCCAGTCGCTGCTCGGCCAGGGATTGGAGGTCATCCCCGGATTCGAGCTGCTGAGCGAGCGATCGCCGGGCGCGGCATGGTCCGGGTAGACCACCGCCCAGTTGCCCGGCCCCACCCCCAGGACCGGGTGGCGGATGGTCATGCGGAGCGAGCGCGTGTACTGCACCAGCCGACCCCGCCCGCTGCCCTCCTGGAAGTTGGCCACGCTGCGCATCGATTCCAGGTAGGGATTGTCACTGTTCCAGCGCAGGGCGTTGGGCATGGTCACCGCGCCTGCGACCGCGGCTACCGCCAGCACCAGCACCCCGACCAGGCGCGCCCACGTCCGGGCACTGCGGCGCAGCGCCGGGGAGATCGCCATGGCCGCGAGCACGAGCGCCATGGCGCCGGCGAACGCCAGCCAGCCCGCGCGCGAACGGGTCAGGAGCAGCACCGCGACCACCAGCCCGGACCCGAGCGCAGCGAGCAGGTAGCGGAGGAAGCGCGGCGCGGCCAGGGCGCCGAGCAGGATGAGCGGGAACCCGAGCGCGGCCAGGTGCGCGACGGAGTTACGGTTGCCGAGCGTGCCGCCCGGAGCGCGGTTGGCGGAGAACAGCTCGGTGCGCACTCCATAGGCCTGGAGCAGCGACGTCACCGCCGCGAGCACCACCGCCAGCGCGAGCGCCGCGAGCACCGGCCGGGCCAGGCCCGCCCGGGCCAGGGTGCGCGCGCACCAGGACAGGACGCTGCCGGCCGCGGTGATGGCCAGGGCCCGGC
>VEPF01000313.1 GCA_012027055.1 Gemmatimonadota bacterium
CGGGGGACCAGGCAATCGGCCTCTACGCCTGGGCGGAAGCGGCGAACTACTACGACGCGGCGCTCGCACTCGACGGGTACACCGAGCCGCTGGACGCCCGGGAACTCGGGCGGATCGCCTTTGGGGCCGGGCTGGGCTACCAGCGGGCGATGGAGCCGGAGGCAGCGCGCGCGCGGCTGGACCAGGCCATCGAGCTGTTTCGCGAAGCGGGTGACCCGGAGGGCTGGGGGCGGGCACTTTCGCAGTGGATCCGGGTGGTGAATGGGCATGGCAGCGTGGCCCTGGGGCGCCCGGCTGACGCATCCCGCTTCGAGGCGTTCGTGGAAGCCGTGGGGGACTCCACGCCGGAAAGCCTTGGCTGGGTGTTCGAAAACTGGGCCGAGTCGCTCTACATCGCGGGGGACCCCGGGGCTGCCGTGTTCGCCGGGCGCGCCCTGGAGATGGGCAAGGCAGCCGGGGACATGGAGCTCTGCGCGCTCGCCGCGAACGCGCTCGGGCTCTGGGCGCAACAGCAGCTGGCCTGCCATGAAGCGCTCATGTATTTCGATGAAGCGGAAGCGTACGGGAAGCAGGCACGCGACCCCTGGTACCAGAGCTGGACGCGGCAGGGTTCGCCCCGCTTGCTCGCCGCGCTCGCCAGGCTCGAAGAGGCGGAGGAGGTCACGGCGGAGGTAGCGCGGGCAGCGACGCGCTCGGCGAACTGGGCCACGCACGCCGCGCTGTCCGCATCGAGCGCACACGTGACAGCGATTCAGGGCGACTTCCTCCGGAGCGACGAGGCGGCGGCCGACGCCCAGATGTACCTGAACCGGTCGGCCCACTCAATCACGCCGATCCTGCTGTACTACACGGTGGCGGGCACGCGCATCGCGCGGGGCGACTGGGAGGGAGCGTTCGACGCGGTGGAGATGGTGCAGGCGTCGGGCGGGTCGCGGGCTTCGTGGCTGCTCCAACAACTGGTCTCGGCGGCGGCGGGCAACCGCGAGGGAGCCGAGGCGGAGATCGCCGCCCACCCGGGCTGGGCGCACTGGCAGTCGCGGGCTGACATGTTCTCGTTGCCGTTGTTGAGCCAGCGGATGGAGCTGGCCAGCGAACTGGAGTCGATGGAGCTTGCCCGGATCACGGTGGGGCCGTTGGAGGCGGCCGTGCGCGGAGGACTGGCGTTCTGCACGGGGATGCCGTATTCGCTCCGGCGCGAACTGGGGGTGGGCTACCGGCTCCTCGGGCGGCTGGACGAAGCCGAATACGTGCTCGAACGCGCCATCGAGGAGACGCGCGCCGCGACAGCGCGGCCCGAACTGGCCCGAGCGCAGTTCGAACTCGGCCGTGTGCTGCTGGCCCGAGCGGAGGGCCCTGATGTGGACCGGGCGGCGGTAGCGCTGACCGCGGCCTTTGCGCTGGCCGAGGAGCTCGGCATGCGGCCGCTGCGGGAGCGAGCAGGCAGCCTGCTCGCCGGGAGAAGCGGCGCCCAACCGCTGACGGCCCCCACACCTTCGCTTTCCGAGACCGACACGGATGTCCTGCTTGCGATGGCCCGGGGCGACGCGACCCAGGCCATCGCCGACCGGCTCCTGTTGAGCGCGCGCACGGTGGAGCGCGCCAAGCGGCGGCTCGCGAGCGACCTGGGGGTCCGCGGGCGGGCGGCGGCGGCGGCCTTTGCCGAGGCGCACGGTCTCTCCATCGACCTGCAGGCGGGCCGTCCAACCCTGCTGGAAGAACTGCCGGCGCCCACGCCAGGACGGCTGCGGGTCATGCTGTTCGAGGACATCGTGGAATCGACGCCGCTCAATGAGCTACTCGGTGACCAGCAGTACGTCGAGTTGCTCACGCGCCACGATCGGCTGGTGCACGGGACGATCCGGCAGCACGGCGGGGCGGTGGTGAAGCACACGGGCGATGGCGTATTCGCATCGTTCGATTCGGCCTTGCAGGCGCTGGAAGCCTGCCGCCAGATCGCGGCCGCGTTCCCGATCGCTCTCCCGGATTCGGCGGGGCACCCACTGGCGATTCGCGTGGGGCTCCACGCGGGCGAGCCGGTGGCGACCGATTCGGACCTCTTCGGCCTGGCGGTGACGCTGACGCGGCGGATCTGCGACCGGGCGCGGGATGGGCACGTGCTGGTCTCCGAGTCGGTCCGGGCGCTGGCCGACGGGACCGGGTTCCGGTTCCGGCCGGCGGGACGGTACAGCCTGAAGGGGCTGAGCCAGCGGCACCAGCTCTATGAGCTTGCGTTCGAAGCCAGCGGTGATTAACCCGGGAGTGTGACCGGGGCCACAGAAGGCTCTTGACATCCGGCGCGGGCGGGCCGATGGTGTTGCCTCCGCAGATGCGGGGGATACCGGGGGAGGATTTCACGTGCCCATACCTATGCCAACTGTTGTGGCGAAGGGGTCGACGGCCCTCGCCCTTGACGCCCGCTACTCAACCCCGGAGGGGCGCTGGGCCAGCCTGCAGGCGCTGCGAGCTGCGGCTGCATCGGGCCAGACGGGCATGGATGCCGCCGCCACAACCGGCAGCCTGCCGCCAAACGAAATTTCGCATCTCAAAGATCACTGGTTCGATGAAAAGAAGGACCACTGGATGGTGCTGAAGCCACAGCTGAAGAAGTCGTGGCTCATGCCCGGCGTCTACTTCGAGTACGAACCGAAACAGCCCGAGCTGGACTACGGCGCCCGTGTCCTGACCGCCGGGCTCATCCAGGCGCTCGAGTGCTCGCTGGGGCTCAGCGGACCAAACGACGAGCCACCGCTGAAACGCGATAGCGCAGGCAACGTCCAGAAGAACGCCAACGGGCTCGACATGGTCGACACAGCAGCCGCGAACCGGTGCCTGCCGATCGATGTGTACTGGGTGTGCGGAAAGCTCGATGGTTTCGAGGTCCAGGTCAGCTGGAACGAACAACAGGTGACCTGCTTCATCCTCACGCCGCAGGTTGCAGCGGCGGCGGACGTGTTCCAGCAGACATACCCGGCTGGAGACCTTACCGCACTCAAGACGGCCAAGGGCAAGACCAAGGGGATGCTGGTGACTACCACACTGAAGGGCGCCTCGGCGCCGGGGACGATCATCCTGGCAAGGGACGAAGGCGGCGTGAATGCCCACCCATTGCCCCCCGCCACAACCACGGGAGGTACGCAATGAACCCCGACGCCCGGGACATGAGCCCCATCGAGAGAAAGCTGGTGGAGTCGACCAGCGGCGTCGAGTTCCTGGGCCTGGAGGGACACCACGCGACGGCGCACCTCACGTTTTCGGGCGATGGGCATACGTGCATTGCCTGGACGCTCCGGGCGCAGCACGGCCAGGAGGCCCGCATCACGCGAGCGCGGATCCAGGGCCGGCAGACGTTCCTCGGCTGGCACGAGACCGGCAGGCAGGTCGAGATCCCGGTGGTGAGCGTGTGCCGGAGTAACGACCCGATGGCGGCGAACGCCGGCGACTGGCACCACCACTGGGACCGGCTCGGGGCGCTCGCCCAGATCGGCGTGCGGGCGGTGGGAAGGCCGGTGTTACGCGCAGACAACGCGCTGGACGTGCCCGAGTCCTAGCCTGGCACGGGACCTGGCGCCTGTCCGTTCGCAGCGCTTTCGGCGGCGATGACCCGGGCGCCTAGCCGGGCCGCCCCTGCCCGGTAACAATGGGTGTAATGCCACAACGCCCAGACACCGGTGACCCCATCGCTCCGATCCTCGAGTTCCTCACGAAAGAAGCTGAATCGGGGGGCTGGCGGCGCTGCTCCATCACGCCCGCGCGGGGCAGCGCGCCCTGGGACCGGCTCGTCGCCCACCCGGTGCGGCTCGGGCGCGGCCCCGCCATCAAGCTGGTGACGCGGTCAGGAAAGAAGGAGACGACCGCGACGGTGGCGATCGCCGACTGGCCGGACCGGCTGATGCAGCTCATCGGCACGGGGGCGGTGAACCTGAACGTCATCGCGCCGGACTTCGAATGGCACGCGAGGCGCACCCGCGATGGGAAGTGGCTCGTGAGCAAGGGCCGGCCGTCGCTCGAGCGGGAGCAGCCCCAGCAGCTCCCGCCCCACGACCGCCTCCGGGGGCGGGCGCTTTCGGAGACCAACCCGCAGGTCCAGGCGCTGTTCATCGAGACGGGCCTGTACAGCAAGAACGGGGTGTTGCTGGGCGATGCCGCGGGGAAGCATCGCCAGGTCCAGCACTACCTGGAGTTGTTACGGCCGATGCAGCTCTGGCAACGCGGCCAGGCGGTGCGCGTGGTGGATGCCGGCTGCGGGAAGTCGTACCTGAGCCTGGCGCTGTACCTCTGGGGCGAACTGCGGCGCACACCTATCGAGCTCATCGGCATCGAAGCCAACCCGGAGATCGTGGGGCCGGTCGAAGCGAGCGCGCGACGGCTGGGATACGAGCGGGCGACCTTCCGGGCCCAGCCCATTCGCGAGTTCACGGAAGCCTGGCGGGAGCCGGTGGACCTCCTGGTGAGCCTCCATGCCTGCGATACGGCGACCGATGAGGCGCTGGCCGCCGGGGTGCGGCTGGGGGCCGAGGCCATCGTGCTGGTGCCGTGTTGCCACCAGGAGCTGGCGGACCAGGTTGAAGCGAACCAGAAAGCGGGGACGCTCCCCGCGGCGGATACCTGGGCAGCGGTCCTCGCGAGCGGGCTTCAGCGTCACCGCCTGGCCGACATCGTGACTGACAGCCTGCGGGCTGCCGCGCTGGAAGCGCTGGGATACCACGTCGATGTCGTGGAGTTCGTCTCGCCCGAGGCGACGGCGCGCAACCTGATGCTGCGGGCGGAGCGCCGCACCCCGGGCGATGCGCAGTTGCAGGCGGCGGCGCGCGCGTACGACCGCTACCGGGCGCTCGCAGCCGAGTGGGGTGTCCGGCCCGCGCTGGAGGGGCTGCTGGGTGAGATGTGGCCCCCGCGGGCGCTGGACCCCGTGCCGGGCATGCAGCGGGCCACCGCGCCGTGAATGTCTACCCATCGGTGATGGAGCTGGTGGGGAACACGCCGCTGGTGGAGCTGCGGTCGCTCTCTCCGAAGCCGGGCGTGCGCATCTTCGCGAAGCTGGAGGGCCAGAATCCCACCGGCAGCATCAAGGACCGGATCGTGCTGCGGATCCTGCGGGAGGCGCGGAAGTCGGGAGCGCTGGAGCCCGGGCAGCGGATCGTCGAAGCATCGACGGGGAACACCGGGGTAGCGCTGGCGCTTTTCGGGCGAATGCTGGGGCACCCGGTGGATGTCTGCGTGCCGGACAGCGTGTACCCGGAAATCGAGCAGCTGCTGCAGGTGTACGGGGCGCGGGTGCACCGGGTACCGCGGCAGGCAGGGATCAAGACGGCGCGGGAGGTGGCACTGGTGGTCGCGCGCGAGGAAGGGGCGTACTACCTGGGCCAGTTCGACAGCCCATCGAACGTGCGCGCGCACTACGAGACCACGGGCGCCGAGATCCTGGCGGACCTGGATGGCGCGGGGCCGGTCGACGTCCTTGTCGCCGGGATGGGGCCGGGCGGGACGATCAGCGGAGTGGGCCGCCGCCTGAAGGAAGCGAACCCCTCGTGCCATGTGTTCGGCGTAGAGCCGCGGCTGGGCGTGCATGTGCAGGGGCTGAAATCGTTGGACGACGGGTTCATCCCGCCTGTGCTCGATGAGTCGGTGCTGGATGGGAAGATCATCGTCGGGAACCGGCACGCGTTTTCCCATGCGCGCCGGGCGATGCTGGAGGAGGGGATCTTTGGGGGCATCAGCAGCGGGGCCGTGCTCCACGCGGCTCTGCGGGCGGCGAGCCGGATCGAACGGGGCAACATCGTCGCGATCTTCGCCGACGGTGGCTGGAAGTACCTGGGCACGGACCTCTGGCAGTCGGACGACCTGGACGATGCCGGCATCGAGGCACACGAAGACCCGCTGGACGACATCCTGTGGTGGTAGCGGAAGGCCGGCCCGGGGCATAATCGCTCCACTCTTACCCAGGCAGGCCGAACCCAATGGCAGCATTCACCTCGAATGGCGTTTCCATCAACTACATCGACGAAGGCCAGGGGCCGCCGGTGGTGCTCGTGCACGGTTTCGCGAGCAGCCTGCACGGGAACTGGCGGGCAACCGGGATCGTGGATGCGCTGGTGAAGTCGGGCAGGCGCGTGGTGGCGCTCGATTGCCGGGGGCACGGCCGCAGCGGCAAGCCGCACGACCCGGAGGCCTACGGCGGGACGAAGATGGCGGACGACGTCCTCGCGCTGATGGACCAGCTCGGCATCCAGCAGGCCGACCTGATGGGCTACAGCATGGGAGGCGGGATCTCCGCATCGCTGCTGGTCCGCCACCCGGAGCGTTTCAAGACGGTCATCCTCGCGGGGATCGGGGATGGAATGCTCAGCGGCGGGCCACGGCGGACCGGGTTGGCCGAAGGCATGGAAGCGAAAGACGCGAGCGAAGTGCAGGACGCAACCGCGCGCGGATTCCGGCAGTTCGCCGAGCAGAGCGGAAACGACCTCGGCGCGCTCGCGGCCATGCAACGCTCCGCGCGCGCGCCGCTCGATGCGCCGAAGCTCGCCGGGGTGCGCCTGCCGGTGCTGGTGCTCATCGGCGCGGAGGACACGCTGGCGGGGCCGGCAGACCGGCTGGCCGCGGCGATCCCGGGGGCGCGCCACGCAGTCGTGCCGGGAGACCACCTCAGCGTGTTTCAGAAGCCCGGCTACACGGCGGCGGTCGTCTCGTTCCTGGACGAGGTGTCACCCGTCTGAGGCCGGCCCCTGGAGGTGCGGTTCGTTCTCGTCGTGCATGCCGATGCGCTGGCCGACGAACACGGCAAGGCCGAAGGCGAGGCCAAACGGGAGCCCGAGCATCATCGCGGGGATGATGGTGACGAAGATCGATGGGCGTTCCGTGAGCGTGAACGCGATCGCCCCCGCCGAGTGGAAGCTACAGGCGACCTCGCCGTCTGACTCGACCGGTTCGATGGTGATGGTGGTGCCGGGGCGGATGAGCGCGCCGCCGATGTAATGTTCGGCCTCGTCGTTATTGGTGATGGTGAGTTCGCCGGTGCGTCCAAGGTCGAGGTTGGCGGGGATCCCGGGGGCGGGCTTGCCCTCGGCGATGAGGGCTGCCGTGCCCGGGGGGATGACGAGCTCTTTCAGGTCATCCTTGCCGGCGGGCTCCAGCAGCCACCACCAGAAGAGGCTCACGAGCCAGCCGACGGCGATACCGCCGGCCGCCCACAGGATCCAGTGCCGAGCCGCGGGGGATAGCTTCATACCTTCCAGTCTAGCTGGTCAGTTGACCAGGTAGAGGGCCGGGTAGAAGAACACCCACACGACATCGACGAAGTGCCAGTACATCACGGCGCCGGCGATGGGCCAGTGGTCGCCGCTGGAGTAGCGGCCGCGGAGGAACTGGACCCAGACGAGGACGAGGATGCCCACGCCGCTAATGACGTGGCTGGCGTGGATGCCCGTCATCGTGAAGAAGAGAGTGCCGAACGCCTCGTTGCGGTGGAAGTGGGCGATGCTCCATTCGTAGCCAACGCCAACGGCGAAGAAGGTCCCGAGCAGGATGGTCGCGATGAGGCCCCAGTTGGCCAGCTTGCGGTTGTCGTGCTCGATGGCGGTCTCGGCGGTGAAGGCGGTGACGGAGCTGAGGAGCAGGACGATGGTGAT
>VEPF01000363.1 GCA_012027055.1 Gemmatimonadota bacterium
AGCCGCCGAGGAGCCCGCCGGCCGCCGCTTTCGTGGGTCGTTTGGTTTCCATTGCCTCACCCGCTCGTCAGGGGCCGTTGCCCGGAATAGAGGGCGAGCCCGGGACCGGGGCAAGCGCCCGGCCGACCGGTGCCAGCGCCAGTACCGCAGCGATCACCAGCGCGGCGCCGACCAGCGCCAGCGCGTCCGGGATCTCCCCGAAGCAGAGCGCCCCCCACACCACCGCGAACACGATCTGCACCAGGCCCGCCGATCCCACCCGGCCAGCGCGCTCGAGGTAGAGCGCGCGCGTCAGAAAGACCTGGCCGGCCTGCGTGCTCACGCCTACCGCCAGCAGGATCGGCCACTCCCAGCCCCTGGGCAGCACGCCGTGGCGCAAGAGCGCCGGGAGCGAGCCGAGCACGCTGATCACCGAGAAGTAGTTGATCACCACGAGCGGATGCTCCGTCTCGATCCGGCGCACCGTCACGTACGCCGCGCCGCTGCAGCAGGCCCCGAGCAGGGCGACCAGCACGGGCACCAGCGGCAGCCGGGCAGACGTCGGGAACAACAGGGAAGGCCGGGTCACCAGCACCACCCCGGCCAGACCCAACGCCAGGCAGAGCAACTCCGGTGGCCGGAGTCGCTCGCGCAGCACCACCACTGCGATCAGTGCAGTGAAGATGGCGTTCGTGTACTGGATCACCGTGGCATCGGCCAGGGGCAGGTGCACCAGGCCGTAGTAGAAGCAGCTGAGCGAGCCGAAGCCGAACAGGCCGCGCAGCACCAGCAGCCCATGCTTGTGACCCGCTGCCGGAATGCCCCCGCGGCGTAGCCCGGCGCCGCAGATCGCGGCCATCACCAGCGAGCGCGCGATCACGATCTCCTGCGGGGGCAGGCGGCTGCCCGCGAGCTTCACCAGCAGACTCATGATGCTGAAAAAGAACGCGCCCGCGGCCATGTACTGCAGCCCGCTCCACGGCTGGCGCGGAGTTCCCGCCGCCCGCGCTTCCGATCCGCTCGACAGTATCTGCGTCATCTGTCCCGGCGTGTTGACGTCCCCGGGCCTCCACTGCTACCTATATCGCTTCGCCCGGGTTGCCGGGACTCGCACAAGATAAATCAGGACTCACTGATGCGCGCCCGTATCACCGCTCACCTGCTCGCGCCGCTGCTGCTCCTCGCCGCCTGCGACAGCGGCGGCCCCAAGGCCACGCTCCAGATCAGCGGCGACACGCTCGTGCATGCCGCCACCTTCGGCCTGCCGGACGGCCAGCAGAACGCCAATTGCGGTTACCGGCTGCTGGCCCACGTCGATGGCGATCCCGGCGACACCGCCATCATCCGGCAGGGCAAGGTCACCTACTCGTTCCTCGACAACGGGGCGCTCCACGGCAGCTGGGAATGGACTCCCGATCGCCTCGGCACGCTCTGGGAACAGCCGCGCATCCCCGGCGGCGAGACGGAGACGTCGAAACACCACGAGATCTCGTTCTCGCTTCCGTTCCGGCCGGTCAGAGGCGAGGTGGTGTTCGACTACACGGTCGCGGGGGACGATGCCGTTCACACCACTTCGCCTTTCGTCTTCAGCTGCCGCTGAACCGCAGTGCTCGGCTTCCTGCTGCTGGCCGCCTCGTTGCAGGCCGGTCCGGACACGGCCTACTTCCAGCAGGGCGTAACCTACCGCATCGAAGCCAGGCTGGATGAACGGGCGCAACGGCTCGACGGCCGCCTGCGCCTGCACTATGAGAACCGGTCCCGACGCCAGCTCGACACCCTCTGGTTCCACCTCCACCTGAACGCGTTTCGGCCCGGCAGCCGCTGGGCCGACCGTGATCAGCAGCAGGGCCGCCTCCGCTTCCAGCAGCTGCCGGATCCGGAATACGCCTACGAGCGCGTGCACCGCATCGAAGCCCACGGCGGCCGCATCTTGCCGGTATTCCCGCTCGCCCCCGACTCGACCGTGATGGCCGTCCCACTGGCCCGCCCCCTGGGCCCGGGTGACACCATCACGCTGGCCATGGACTGGCAGGCGCGGCCCGCCACGCTGCCGCGCCGCCAGGGACGGCGCGGCCGCCACTGGGATTTCGCCCAGTGGTATCCCCGCATTGCGGTCTTCGATCGGGACGGCTGGCAGGTGCAGCCGCTGTTGCCGCAGGGCGAGTTCTACGGCGAGTTCGCCGACTACGACGTCACTCTCGAGCTGCCCGCGGACCAGGTGATCGGCGCCACCGGGGTGCCCGTCGCGGGCGACCCCGGCTGGGAACGCGCGGCCGCCGTTCCCGGCACCGTGCCCCGGTACCGCCGGGACGCATATCCCGAACGCCCCGCCGCCCCGCTCGGACTGCTGGCGGCCGCGCCGGCGCCCGGCCGGAAGCAGGTGCGCTGGCGCGCCGCCGACGTCCACCACTTCGCGTGGACCACCAGCCCGGACTACCGCTACGAGGGTGGGTCCTGTCACGACGTGGCCATCCACGTGCGCTTTCAGCCCGGAGTCACCAGCTGGGATGACGGCATGGCGGTGCGGCGCACTGCCGACATGCTCGCCTGGTACGACACCATCTTCGGCGCCTTCGCATACCCGCAGATCACCAACGTGCACCGCATCGAAGGTGGCGGCACCGAGTTCCCGATGATGATGATGAACGGGAGCGCCAGTGCCGGCCTGATCCTGCACGAGGGTGGACACAACTACGTGCACGCCATCCTGGCCAACAACGAGTGGCGCGAGGGCTGGCTGGATGAAGGCTTCGCCTCGTTCCTCACCAGCTGGGCGTTCGAGGCGCGCGGCCAGCCCGCCGGCTGGGCGCGCACCATGGCGGGCATGCGCGAACTCGAGCGCAGCGGCGGGACCCAGCCCGTCGACCTCCCGGGCGCCGAGTATCGCGACGAGGCCACCTACGGCGCCATGACGTACGACAAGGCCGAGCTCATCTTCCGCATGCTGCGGGATGTGATGGGAGAGGACGCCTTGCGGCAGGCGCTCCGCCGCTACTACGCGGTCAATCGGCTGCGCCATGTGCGCGAAGCAGACCTGCTCGCCGCCTGCGAGGCGTTCCACCCCGAGGGCCTCTCCTGGTTCTTCCACCAGTGGCTTCATACCACCGACACCCTGGATTTCTCGGTGGGCGAGATCAGCGCCGCCCGGCGAGCGGATGGACAGTGGGGCGTCGCCATCGAGATCAGACGGGCCGGAGACATCTGGATGCCTGTCACCGTCCAGGTGGGCAGCGATCGCTACCGGCTCCGCTCCCTGGATGCGGCTCAGTGGCTGTGGCTGGTGCTGCCCGATCGCCCGGCGGACGTGGTGATCGACCCCGAACAGGTCCTGCTCGAAACCGACGTCGCCAACAACCGCAAGGCATTCCGGTAGGCTGCGCTGAAACCCGGCTGCCGCCGGCGAACGTAGGGCTTGGCGTCAGGACCCCCTGTACGCCCGGAGGGCATGTGGAAGAACTCATCCCGATCACGATGTTCATGTGCATTGCCGCCGTCATGATCCTGCGGCCGATCACCAAGCGGATGGGGGCCCTGCTCGAGGCCATGACGCGCGAGCGGCTGCAGACACCGGCGCCCGGCTCCGTCTCCGAACAACAGTTGAACCGCGTCACCGCGCTGCTGGAGCAGATCGCCCGCCGCCAGGAGATCATGGAGGAGCGGCTGGACTTCACGGAGCGACTGCTCGGCTCGGGGCGGCGTGGCCAGGGCAGCACGACTGCCGAACCGGCGGGACCGTTCGACGACCTCAGGCTCGGTCCTGAACCAGTAACGGGCGCGGGGCGCTGATCCCGGGTCGTCCGCCGCGACCGCCCCCGCTGGCCCGGCGCCGCTTCCGCAGACCGCTCCGGCCGCCCGCGGCGAGGGCGGCAGATTCGAGGCGACGTTTTCGCACCTCGCGGGGCGTGGAAGGGCGCGGCCGCCCCGCGCTGCACGCCGGCAGGTACCGGCACCTCCGAGGGCGATCCGGCCTTGCCACGCCGGCCACCCTGTCTCTATCCTTCGTAGTCGTTCCATCCAGCAGGTGGGATGGCAGTTGCACCGGGGGTCCGAGGGCTTCCGGTGCAGTTGTATGCGGACCACCGCGGGCGGCCGCGCACAGGATCACCGAGTGCCGCCTCGTGTACTTATATCTGCAGGACCGCCGCGGGGCTGCGGCGGAAGTAAGACCCCTCGCCAAGTCTGGAGAGACCGATGAAGGCAGAGTTCTACCGCCCGAGGATGCGCACCGTGCTCGGCCTGGTGTTGGCCGGGATCGCGGCCAGTGCGTTGCTTGCGCCCGTGCAGGCGCAAGCCGGCGGCAGGTTCCGGGTGCTCGTGCCCGCGCTGCAGGGCAGCAAGAGCGGGGCCAAGGCGGCCGACCAGGTGCGTCGCAGCATCGACCAGATGAGCACGCACATCGCCATCCCCGACAAGGAAGTGAAGGCGGCCGTCAAGAAGCTGGGCGTGAAGGAAGCGGACATGGACTGCCTCAAGTACCGGCAGCTCATGAGCCACGTGGATGCCAAGCTGGTGATGTGCGGCACCGTCGACGCGTCCGGCCAGGTGAACGCGCAGTTCTACAATCCGGACGGCAGCTCCTACGACGTACCGCCGTTCCCGTACACCAGCGATGCCGCCGTCGCCGAGCAGATCACGAAGGCGTTCGGCGCGTACAACGACATGGTCCGCGTGCTCGCTTTCTGCGATGACTACCTGAACAGCTCGCAGTGGCAGGATGCGCTCACCAACTGCAACAAAGCCGTCGAGCTCAACCCCAAGTCGACGCACGCCCTGTACGGCATCGGCGGCGCGTACCGGGCGCTGGAGCGGCACCAGGAGGCCTTGGCCACGTATCAGCGGATCCTGGAGATCGATCCGATCAACCAGGATGCGATGATGTCCGCGGCCATCGAGGCGTCCGCGGCCGGCAACATCGAGCTCTCCGACAGATACTGGAAGGAGTACCTCGAGCTGAATCCCGGCGACGCCAACGTGCGCCTGAGCATCGCCAGCAAGGCGGCCAAGGAAGGCGACTTCCGGGGCGCGCTCAACATCATCGAGAACAACGAGTCGAAGGACACCACCAACGTCGCACTGCGCGAGTACGCCGCGCACTTCGCGATGGGCGCGGCCAGCAAGTTGATGGTCGGGGCCCCGGCCGGGACAGTGCCCGAGCCCGCCAAGGAGATGTTCCGGAAGGCGGTCCAGCACTACACGTTCCTGACCATGGCCAAGCCGGACAGCATCGACATCGTCACCATGCGCAACCTGATGGTCGCGCATGCCGGCGTCGGCAACACCCAGGAAGCCCTCACCTGGGGCAAGCGGGCGACCGACAACCCGGCCGCCGATTCGCTCACCTGGTCGACCTACGCCGAGCAGCTGCGCACGGCCAACCGGCTCGAGGAATCGCTCGCCGCGCTCGACCGGCTCTCGCAGATCGCGCCGTCCTTCCCGGTCGCGCAGCGCAGGGCGCTCATGCTCCTCGACCTGAACCGCGTGGCCGAGGCTATGGCTGCGGCCAAGCAGGGCCGCGCCCGGAACGAGATCACCGATGCGCAGCAGGACCAGATCGCGCAGCGCATCATCGGCATGGGCTTCGACAATCACCAGAAGGCCAAGCGGTACGACCAGGCCTTCATGTACTACGAGACTGCGCGCAACGGTGCCACCACCGCCAAGACGCGCGGCATGGCCAACTACCTCGAGGGCTACGGCACCTACGAGCAGGCCCGCACCATCGCGCAGAAGAACACGGCCGCCGCCGCCAAGCAGGCGCTGCCGCTCTTCCAGCGCGCCAAGACCCTGCTCGAAGGCTCAACCGCCTACAACGACGGCGGCGCCGCCGAGGGCCGGGCCAGCCTGCTCAAGGCCGTCGACCAGCACATCGAGCAGTTGACCGCGATCATCCGCGTGAACGGCTAGTTCCTCCTCTGGCGAGGGGAACGGCAACGGTCCCGGGGCGGCTGGTCCGCTCCGGGCCGTTGTTTTTTTCCGGGCAGAGCGGCGGCTTGCTGGTCGATGGCATTCCCGGCGAAAGGCAACGGCATTAACCGCCGAGAACGCCAAGAACGGATAACAACAGAAACCCAGTACTTGCTTCGCGGTCTCTCGACCTGCCTGACCAATCCCACACCTCGGCGCTCTCTGCGGTTTCAGGCTGTTGCCAGGTTCTTGTTCTCCTGCGGTTCCCACAGCCTCTCTGCCGGTCGCGTGATGAATATTGACGTAGTGGGGTGTGGGACGTACTTTGGTGGCGCGAAGTGGGGTATGGTGGGGAAGTGTGGGAAATCAGCCACAAAGAGTGGAAATTCCGATGGCCGGCTCCCGATCTCCTCTGCGAGGAGGGAAGTTCCTGGGGAGGTACCTGCACCAGCTGGATGAGAAAGGCCGGCTGAGCCTGCCTGCGCCATACCGGCGGGAGAGCGCGGACCAGCGGTTCATCCTGGTACAACCGTACCCGCCGGCACTGGCGCTGTATCCGGAAGTGGAGTGGGTGGGAGTGGAGGAGCGGCTGCAGGACATGATGCGCGACCCGCAGGGTCGGCTGTGGGTGCTGCGGGTGCTGGCGAACGCGACGGAGGTGGTACCGGATGCGCAGGGCCGGATCCTGATTCCGCAGACCCTGCGCGAGGCGGCGCGGCTGGACAACCAGGCGTTGCTGGTCGGTGCGATCAACAAGGTGGAGTTGTGGAATCCGGAGCTGTTCGAGGCGGAAACTCAAGTGGACGCGACGAAGTTCGAGGGACAGGTAACGAACATCTTCCGCTGACACCGTGGAACTGAACTACCACGCACCGGTCATGGTGCGGGAGGTTCTTGCCTATCTGAAGCCGGATCGAGGTGGGTGCTACTTCGACGGCACGCTGGGTGGAGGCGGACATAGCGAAGCGATCCTGAGCGCATCGGACGGGGTGCGCGTGATCGCGGTCGATCAGGACACGGAGGCTCACGACGTGGCGGGACGTCGGTTGGAGCGATTCGGCGATCGGGTGCATCTGGTGCACGCGAACTTCGCGGTAGCGGCGGAGGAAGTCGCGGTGCCTTTGGCAGGGGCCCTGCTCGACCTCGGTGTTTCCTCTCATCAGATCGACGAAGCAGCACGCGGTTTCTCCTTCCGGTCGGGCACTCCCCTGGACATGCGGATGTTCGCTGGCGACGCGCGGCTGACGGCGGCGGAGCTGCTGAACGAGCTGAGCGAAGCGGAGCTGGCGGACATCTTCTACCGCTACGGCGAGGAGCGTCGTTCGAGGCCGCTGGCGCGGGCGCTGGTGAGCCGGCGGCGGCAGGCCCCGTTCGGCACGAGCGACGATCTGAACGCGGTGCTGGACGCGGTGCTCGGCCGCGGCCGTTCGCTGGAGCCGGCGGACCGGGCGCGGCTCTACCAGGCGTTGCGGATCGCGGTGAACGAGGAGCTGCGGGCGCTGGAGCGCGCGCTGCCGGCGTTGCGCGAGGCGCTGGCGCCCGCCGGCGTGCTGGTGGTGCTCTCCTATCACTCGCTGGAGGATCGGCTGGTGAAGGACGCGTTCCGCGAGTGGAGCCGCCGCTGCGTGTGTCCGCCGGAGCTGCCGGTGTGCATGTGCCGGGGCGTGCCGCTCGGGGCGACGCTGACGCGCAAGCCGGTGTCGGCGGACGCGACGGAAGTGGCGGCCAACCC
>VEPF01000233.1:0-11974 GCA_012027055.1 Gemmatimonadota bacterium
CTCCCGGAAATGCTCGCCCAGCGGCCGCGCTGCCAGTCGCGCCGGACCGCGAAGAAGCCGGCGAGCTGCTGCGCATCCGTGCGCAGCCGCAGCTCGTCGCGCTCCGCGGGTACCGGCTCCACGACGTCCGGTGCGAGCGGCTGCCCGGGCGACGTGCGGAAGCCGAAGCCGCCGCGCACCAGCAGCGCGCCCGAGTTGACCCGCGCCGGCGCGGTGAACGTGGCGGCACTGGACCAGCCGCCCAGGTGGTCCACGCCGGAGGTCAGTTCGGCACTGCGCCGGGTGACCGCACCGCCGTGACCCACCCCCACCTCGATGATCCCACCCAGCACGTTGGGACCGTACAGCAGGCTCGAGAGGCCGCGCACCAGGGTGACCTGCCGCGGCGCGGTGGCCGGAATGACCGACACGTCCGTGCGCCCGTCCCACCCCAGGCTCAGCGGCGCGCCGTCCGCGAACAGCGCCACCTGCCGGGACTCCGAGCCCCGCACCGCGATCTCCGCTTCGCCCCGCGAATTCGTGCGGATGTGCACCATCGGCAGCGCCCTGAGCACCTGCTCCAGGGTGGGCGCGGGCGGTAGCCCGAGCGAATCGATGCGCACCTGGATGGCGCTCGCCCCGCCTGTGGTCGCCACCGGCCGCGCCGCCTGGACCACGATCTCCCCGGCCCGGAATACGGCCGTGTCGGAGCGGAGGCTGTCGGGCCGCGCCTGTGCACCGACCCCGGTCGCGACCAGCAGGATCGCCGCGCTCGCGAGGAGCAGCGACCCGAATGAGTGGCATTTCATGGTGTTTTTTGGTTGAAGGACCTGAGCGCCGGAGCTTAACGCGCGGCCGTGCGGGCGTCGAGCGTCCGGCCGCGCGCTCGCAGCCGGGCCACTGTCCTCCAAAGTGGTCAGCCATTTGTCCGGAGCCGGCGACGCCTCGAATATCCAACTCGTTGTCATTGCACAACTTGAATTCTGGCGCCCGGGTTGCCCTGGGAATTGGTGGGCCGCGGCGTAGTACCGCGGCAGAACCGGAGGCGAACATGAGAAAGCACATGATCACGGTGCCCGCGGCAGCGCTGCTGGGGTTGCTGCTGACGGTGCCCGGTTGCGCCACCATGGGCACCATCCTGATCGGCCGCCCTGACGACCTGTATGGCCAGGTGCGCGCGGTCGATGCGCGGCGGGGGTTCCTGCAGATCACCGAAGACCGCGGGCGCGAGTTCACGCTGCGCTACGATGAGCAGACCCGCGTGGTGTACGACGGCCGCAGCTACGCGGTGGCATCCCTGCACTGGGGCGATGAGGTGCGGGTGCGGGTCGAGTACGATCGCTACTTCCAGCCCTGGGCGGACCTGATCGAGCTGCGGGCCGGCGGCGGTATCTGGGGCAACGACGGCGGGTGGGAGCGGGACGGTTTCCGGGTGGAGCACTGGAACGGCAGGGTGCAGCTGGTGGACTATCGCGGTGGCTGGTTCGTGATGGAGCGCGGCCGGCACAGCGAGCTGCGGATCCACATCGGACGGTATGCCCGGGGCGATGATATCCGGCGCTTCGAGCGGCTGCGGCGGGGGGATCGGGTGAAGGTGGAGGTGCGTACGTCCTATCCCGGGCAGGCGGAACTGGTCCGGTTCCGGTAATGAAGGGTGGTGTTCCAGTCCTGATGCCGGGAGCCCACCATGGGCGGCCAGTAAGGCCAGCGCACTTCGATCCCGGAGTGCGCTTCCCGCACCACCCGGCCGGAACCGGATCCGCCCGGTCGCAGGCGTGAGTCCCGCCCCGGTGACGATCCCGAAGTGACGGTGGGGTGACGGCGGCCGGTTAAGGTGGTCGCGAGCCCCGGACGCGCCGCGGCAGGTTCCTCCCACCCCTTGCGCAACCCGGTCGCGGCGCTCCGGGGTCCGTGCCACACGGCCCGCGGCGGCAGGACCGCCGCGGGCCGCATCATGCCCGCAGGCGGGAAGCCGGCTCAGGCGGCGCGGTAGTTCACGATGCGTCGATCGCCGTTGGGGTCCTTGACGATCAGCGATACCGCCGCACCCGGCCGGAGCCGGGCGGCGGCCTTCTCCAGGTCCTGCACAGCCTCGATCCGCTGGCCATTGAGACTCTCGACCACCATGCCGGTCGCGAGCTGGCCGTCGGCCGGGCTGCCGGGCGCCACCCCGCTGATCGCCACGCCGTGATCGGCCGGAAGCTGATAGCGCCGGGCCAGTGTGGGCGTGAGCTGCACGGCAGCGAAGCCGAGCCGGGCGGTGCCGTCCGCCGGCGCATCGGGCGCTTCCGCCCTGGCCAGCTTCGGGGCATCGAACTCGCCCAGCTGGACTTCGACCTGCCGCGGCTCGCCGTACCGGATCAGGTCGAGCCGGACGCGCGTGCCGGGGCTCATGAGCGCCAGCCGCTCGGTCAGGTCGCCGCTCCATTCGATCGGCCGGCCGTTCACGCCGGTCACCACGTCGCCCAGCCTGATCCCGGCCCGATCCGCGGGCGAGCCGGCGGAGACCTGCACTACCTCAGCCCCGGCCGCGCGCGGCAGGCGGTAGACGTCGACGTCGACCGGATCCACGTCCCCGACCTGCACCCCGATCATGGGGCGGCGCACATGACCGTACGCGATCAGGTCGTCCGCCACCCGCTTCGCCAGGTTGGCGGGGATGGCGAAGCCGTAGCCGCTGTAGAAGCCGGTCTGGCTCTTGATGGCGCTGTTGACACCGATGACCTGACCGTCCAGGTCCACCAGCGGTCCTCCGGAATTACCGGGATTGATGGCCGCGTCCGTCTGGATGAAGTGCTCGAGTGGCGCCGGCGCCTCATTGGTGCGCTCGATGATGTTCAGCGCCCGCCCCTTGGCACTCACGATCCCGGCGGTCGCGGTTACACCCAGCTGCAGCGGGTATCCGAGCGCCACCACCCAGTCACCTACTCCGGCCGCATCGGAATCGCCGAGCGTCGCCACGGGCAGGTCGTGCGCTGCGATCCTGATCACGGCCAGGTCCGTGTTGGGATCCCGGCCTACCACCTCGGCGTCATACTCCTGGCGCTGCTGAGTCACCACCGTGATGCGCTCCGCCTGCGCCACCACGTGGTTGTTGGTCAGGATGTAGCCGTCGGGCCGGATCACGCAGCCCGAGCCGCTGCCCGCCATGCGCTGCTGGATGGGCGCGCCGAACATGCTCTCTCCCCGCGCGGTGCCTTCCACCTTCACGTGCACCACGCCCGGGAGCGCCTGGTCCGCCGCCCGGCGGAATGCCTGGCTGAGCGACGCCGGCGCGGCCGGGCCGGCCACCCGGTCCCTCTGGCTCGGGACTGGCCGCTGTTCCTGCGCGCGGGCCTGCCGCACCGCCTCCATGCCCGTTCCCGCGACCGCCACTCCGGCGACGAACGCCGCCGCCACCACGATGCCCTGCCCTCTCGTCAGCACGCTCTTCCCTCCGCATTGCCCGCCGCCGGCCACCCGCCGGCAGAAACCCGGTGTCGCCGCCTGCTCCGGGCGGCACATCCGGTTTCGATCCCGGGTGCGCAGCGGAAGGTTGCCGGGCGCGTGCGCGGACTCAGCCCGGCTCGTGCATGGGCAGCCGAATGCCGTGCCGATGGGCGGTCTCCACCGCGAGCTGGTAGCCGGCGTCCGCGTGCCTGGCCACGCCCAGCCCGGGGTCGTTGGTGAGCACCCGCTCGATCCGTGCCCGCATGGCGGCGGTCCCGTCCGCCACCAGCACCTGGCCGGCGTGCAGAGAGCGGCCGATCCCGACGCCGCCGCCGTGGTGGAACGAGACCCAGCTCGCGCCCGACGCGGTGTTCAGCAACGCGTTCAGCACGGGCCAGTCCGCGATCGCGGCGCTGCCGTCCAGCATCCCCTCCGTCTCGCGGTACGGCGAGGCGACGCTGCCGGTGTCGAGGTGGGCACGTCCGATCACGATGGGCGCGGAGAGCTCGCCGTTCCCGACCAGGTCGTTGAGCGCGGTTCCGAAGCGCGCGCGCTCGCCCTGCCCCAGCCAGCAGATCCGGGCCGGCAGCCCCTGGAACGCGACCCGTTCGCGGGCCAGCCTGATCCAGCGCGCCAGGTGCCGGTCGTGCGGGAACAGGTCCAGCACCAGCTCGTCGGTGCGGTAGATGTCCGCCGGGTCTCCCGAGAGCGCGGCCCAGCGGAACGGACCCTTGCCCTGGCAGAAGAGCGGCCGCACGTAGGCGGGGACGAAGCCGGGGAACGCGAACGCCTCCGCGAACCCTGCGTCCCGGGCCTGGCCGCGCAGGTTGTTGCCGTAGTCGAAGGTGATCGCGCCGCGGCGCATGAGCGCTACCATGGCGCGGCAGTGCTCGGCCATGGACTGCATGGCCCGGTCGATGTACTGCCGCGGGTCGCGCGTGCGCAGCTCGGCCGCGGCCGCGAGCGCGAGGCCCGCGGGCACGTAGCCCTGGAGCGCGTCGTGGGCGGACGTCTGGTCCGTCAACACGTCCGGCACGACGTCCCGCCGCACCAGCTCCGGGAGCACTTCCGCGCAGTTCCCCACCAGCCCCACGGACAGCGCCTCGCCGTGCGCGGCCGCGCCCCGGACCCAGTCCAGGGCCTGGTCCAGGTCGGTGGTGATGCGGTCGCAGTAACGCTTCTCGATGCGCCGCTCGATGCGCGCCGGGTCCACTTCCACGCACAGCACCGCGGCCTCGTTCATGGTCCCGGCCAGCGGCTGCGCGCCGCCCATCCCGCCCATGCCGCCGGTCAGGATCCAGCGGCCCTTGAGCGAGCTGCCGAAGTGCTCGCGCGCCACCGCGCCGAAGGTCTCGTAGGTGCCCTGCAGGATCCCCTGCGTGCCGATGTAGATCCAGGAGCCCGCGGTCATCTGGCCGTACATGATCAGACCGGCACGTTCCAGCTCGCGGAAGTGCTCCCAGGTCGCCCAGTCGCCCACCAGGTTAGCATTCGCGATCAGCACCCGCGGCGCCGCCTCGTGCGTGCGGAAAACGCCCACCGGCTTCCCCGACTGGATCAGCAGGGTCTCGTCGTTCCCCAGCGACTCCAGGGTGCGGACGATGGCGTGGAAACTCGCCCAGTCCCGCGCCGCCTTGCCGGTCCCGCCGTAGACCACCAGCTCGTCCGGCCGCTCGGCCACTTCCGGGTCCAGGTTGTTCATCAGCATCCGGAGCGCGGCCTCCTGGGTCCAGCCGCGGCAGCGCAGGGCCGTGCCCCGGGGGGCGCGGATCGTCTCGGTCTCCGTGGTCATGATCGCCTGCCTGGAAGGTACGTGCGGTCAGAATGCTGAGAACGGCGGGGAATGGGAAGGGGGAAAAGGGGAGCGGGAAACGGGCGTGCCGGAGCCGACTCACCGGTTCCCTTTTCCCCGTTCCCTTTTCCCCTTTCCCTTGCCGTTTCCCAGGAGGCGCGCTCCAGCTGGAATTGCCAGCGCGCGAAACTCCCGCGTTATTGAGGCGTATCCGTACAGCAGGGACGCACGCGCGCGGCCAGGCGGCACACGGCGTGTCCGTGCCCCGACATCCCGAACCGAGCACCAATGGCCAACACCGAGACGAAGCGCGCCGCACCGAAGCCCGCGCCGCAGCCGAAGGGTTTCGCGCACGCGAGCTGGGAATGGACGAAGTCCATCATCGTCGGGTTCCTGATCTTCATCGTGATCCGCACGTTCCTCATCCAGACCTTCACCATCATCTCCGGGTCGATGGAGAAGACGCTGCTGGTGGGCGACTTCCTGGTGCTCAGCAAGTCCGCCTACGGCGCCACCATCCCGCTCACCGACGTGCGGCTGCCCGGCTACACCCAGCCCACGCGCGGCGACATCGTGGTGTTCCGCGGCCACCACGAGCCGATCGACCTGGTCAAGCGGCTGGTGGGCATGCCGGGCGACACGCTGGCGATGCGGGATGGCAAGCTCTACATCGATGGCGAGCCCCGGAACGAGCCGTACGTGCAGCGCGAGGATCCGGGCGGGGATGGCAATCACCCCTGGATGGAGTGGCAGAAGGCGTACCTGACCGATTCCGCCAAGGCCCTGCCCTACTATCCGACGCGGGACAACTGGGGGCCCGTCGTGGTGCCGGCCGGCAGCTACTTCATGATGGGCGACAACCGGGACTTCAGCCTGGACTCCCGTTACTGGGGCTTCGTGCCCCGCAAGGACATCAAGGGCCGGGCGGTCGCGCTCTACTTCAGCTACGGCAAGGAAGCCCGGAACGACCTGCCGATCATCGGGCACATCCGCTGGTCCCGGATCGGCGACCGCCTGCACTGAGTCGCGCGGGGGGCAGGAGGTGACCCCCTCCGGGTTCGGAGAGGCACTCACCCGGGGGGGGGCGCCGCCAGCCCTCGAAGCTATCTCCCCGCTGCTCCTGCCGTAGCTGCCAAAGCCTGCCATTCTGGCCTGGGCGACGTCCGGCCCCCGCCGGGCCGGGTGCTTGGCAGCATTCTCTCCCAACGATAAATCTGCTGGCAAGCATCCTGCCCACGGGCTCGTTCGGCGGCGCGCGCCTGCCCGGATGCGCGCCGGGGAACGCAGGACGATCGAGGTTGGCATGGCCGAGCGACTGACACTGCCGGTGCTCCCGATGCGGGAGACCGTGGTATTCCCGGGAGTCACCGTGCCCATCAGCGCGGGGCGGCCGGGCACGCTGGAGGCGATCGAGCAGGTCCTGGAGGGGGACCGCCGGCTGTTCGCGGTCTGCCAGCGGGAGAACGCCGATGAGCCCACGGTGGAGATCCTGCACGAGATGGGCGTGGTGGTGCGGGTGCTGCAGGTGCAGCGCACGCCGGCCGGTCTGCAGCTGTTGATCCAGGGCCAGCAGCGGGCGAAGGCGCTGAAGTACGAGAAGGTCGGGCGCAGCATGCTCTCGGCCGACATCTGGGTGATCCACCCGGAGGAGCCGGCGGAGCCGCACGAGGCCAGCTTCATCGCGCTCGACCGGGAGCTGCGCGACCGCTCCAGCGAGCTGGCCCGGAAGCGGGGCATGCCGGCGGAAGCCCTGGCGCAGATCGTCCAGGGCGTGGAATCGCCGGGCGCGTTCGCGGACCTGGTCGCTTTCTACCTCGACATGCCGGCTGCGGAGAAGCAGCAACTGCTGGAGCTGTTCCCGGTGGCGGAGCGGATGCGGCGGGTGCTGGTCGGGGTGGAGCGTGACCTGATCCGGCTGGAGGCGCAGGAGCAGATCCAGCAGAAGGTGCAGCAGGAGCTGGGCGAGAAGCAGCGCGAGATCGTGCTGCGCGAGCAGCTGCGCGCGATCCAGAAGGAGTTGGGCGAAGGCGACGAAGGGGAGGACCTCGAGGAACTGCGCGAGCGCGTCGCCCGGCTGGAGCTGACCGAGGAAGTGCGCCGGGAGGTGGAGCGGGAGCTGCACCGGCTGGAACGCACGAACCCGCAGTCGGCCGAGTACCAGGTACTGCGCACTTACCTGGACCTGGTCACGGAGCTGCCCTGGGGCACGCGCACCGAGGACGTGATCGACCTGCCGGCGGCGGAAGCCATCCTCGAGGAGGATCACTACGGCCTCGCGGACGTGAAGGACCGGGTGCTCGAGTTCCTGGCCGTCCGCAAGCTGCAAATGGACCGCGCGGCCGAGGACGCCCAGGAAGAAGCCGTGTCCGCCGCGGCGGAGGTTCTGGCGCAGCCCTACGACGCGCAGCGGAACGAGGCGGAGACACGTTCGCGGCTGGATGTTCAGAAGCAGCAGACGGCGGCCAAGGCAAAGGCGGTGGGGCGCGGGCCCATCCTCCTGTTCATCGGCCCGCCTGGCGTGGGCAAGACCTCGATCGCCAAGTCGGTCGCCCGGGCCCTCGGGCGCAAGTACGTGCGGATCGCGCTGGGCGGCGCGCGCGACGAAGCCGACATCCGCGGGCACCGCCGCACTTACGTGGGCGCCATGCCCGGCCGCATCATGCAGGGACTGCGGCAGGCTGGAACCAAGAACCCGGTCTTCCTGCTGGACGAGGTGGACAAGCTGGGCGTGTCCCTGCAGGGCGACCCATCCGCGGCCCTGCTCGAGGTGCTGGACCCGGCCCAGAACCACTCGTTCGTGGACCATTACGTGGGCGTGCCGTTCGACCTCTCCGAGACCCTGTTCATCGCGACCGCGAACTGGAAGGACCGCATCCCGGCGCCGCTGCTGGACCGCATGGAGACCGTGGACTTCGCGGGTTACACCGAACAGGAGAAGCTGGAGATCGCCAGGCGCTACCTGCTGCCGCGCCAGCGGCAGGAGAACGGCCTGACCGAAGCGCAGTTCGTGGTCAGGGCGGAGGCCGTGGCGCGGGTGATCAGCGAGTACACGCGCGAGGCCGGCGTGCGCCAGCTGGAACGCGAGCTGGGCAAGATGGCGCGCAAGGCGGCCCGGCGGCTCGCCTCCGGGGCGCAGCAGCAGGTGGTGGTCGAAGGCGAGGAAGTACCGCCGCTGCTGGGGCGCGCCCGGGTCTACCCGGAGCGCGCCGCGGCGGAAGACGCGGTGGGCATCGCCACGGGCATGTATTACACGCCCATGGGCGGCGACATCATGTTCGTGGAAGCGAGCGTGTTCCAGGGGAAGGACCAGCTGATCCTGACCGGCCAGCTGGGGGACGTCATGAAAGAATCGGCGCGCGCCGCGCTGACGTATGCCAAGACGCATCACGACCGCCTGGGGATCCCGGAGGAAGCGCTCAAGGACGTGGAGTTGCACGTGCACGTCCCGGCGGGCGCGGTGCCCAAGGATGGGCCGTCGGCCGGCATCACCATGGCCACCGCCATCGTCTCGGCGCTGTCCGCGCGACCGGTGCGCCACGACCTGGCCATGACCGGCGAGATCACGCTGACCGGTCGCGTCCTGCCGATCGGCGGCGTGAAGGAGAAGGTGCTGGGCGCGTATCGCGCCGGCATCCGGGAGGTGGTGCTGCCGCTGGAGAGCGAGCCGCAGTTGGATGATCTGCCCGCCGAGGTCCGGGACGCGATGCGGTTCCATCCGGTGTCCGACCTGGGGCACGTGCTCGCGCTGGCGCTCCGCGGCGCCAGC
Source organism: Gemmatimonadota bacterium (assembly GCA_012027055.1). Classification (GTDB taxonomy): domain Bacteria; phylum Gemmatimonadota; class Gemmatimonadetes; order Longimicrobiales; family RSA9; genus VEPF01. The sequence goes on from VEPF01000233.1 coordinate 8,967, forward strand.
CTGCACGAGGGTCGGATCACGTTCGGGGAGCCGGTGCAGAGCTAGCACGGCATCGGTTTCACACAAAGGCACAGAGGAGCACAGAGACACAGAGAACGGATTCAATCAGCTCAACAAACGGTGGTTCGGAGCCCTCGGTATTTCCGAATCGCCACGGGTAAACCGGCCTCCGTGGTTGACGGCTGATATTCGTGTCTCCGTGTCTCTGTGCTCCTCCGTGTCTCCGTGTGAAAAGGATGAATGCGATATCGGTCGGGAGAAGCCTAAGAGCCTGAACTGCCGTTGCGCCGGAGGTAGTGCCCGTACTCCCCACCGCACGACCACTTCGCCAGCCGCCGAATGAGCGCCACCTGCCGCTCCACGGGCTGCAGGGGGCCGGGGCACGGCGGCCCCGCGGCAACGATGACGTCGGATTGCGCCAGGTCCGGCTCCAGGACACGCTCCCGGAACGCGGCCAGGAGCCCGGGTTCGCCGACCGCCGCGATGTACTCTGGCAGGCGGTCCGCGCTGGGCCAGTCGAAGTTCGAGGATCCCAGCAGCAGCTCGCGCCCGTCGAGGAGCATGGCCTTGAGGTGGCTCATCCCCCCGCGCCGCAGCCGTAGCTCGAAGCCGTGCCGCCGGGCCACTGCGGTGATGTACGCGGTCTGGAACGAGCGGTTGTTCTCGGCCGGCGTGAGCACGGTCACGGCGGCCCCGTGGGCGCGCGCGTCGGCCATGGCATCAGTGAACGGGGCCGCGAGGTAGGGGCTCTCCACGAAGATGCTGTGGCGCGCACTGGCGATGCGCTGCAACACCGGCTGGACCGCGCGGTGATTGCCCGGGCCGGGCAGGTTGAATATCTCCAGGCCGGGCTCCGCATGGTGCAGCGGGCCCGCCCGCCCCAGGCAGGCCCCATCGAAATCCTGTGCCAGGAAGCTCACGGCGCCGCGCGACTCGATGCGCAGCATCTGGTCGTGCCAGGCGAAGTTATGCGCACTGAAGTTGATCCCGCCCACGTAGGCCGCTCGCTCGTCCACCACGATCACCTTCTTGTGGTTCCGGTCGGCGATGCGGTGCCCCAGGAAGCCGAGCGGGTGGACCGTGCGCACCCGGACGCCGGCGCGCTCCAGCCGTGCCGTCATGCGCCGCGTCCCCAGCACCTCCCGGCGCAGCTCGCGGTTGCGCAGGTTGGCGGGCTTGAGCAGCAGGCGATCGCTGTGGAACAGCTCGTTGAAGGCGTCCACGGCCAACCTGCGGTCCGGCGCGCGCGCGCGCAGTAAGGCCGAAGTGAGCGCGCGACCCGAGTGATCCGACTCGAACGAGAGCGTCTGGACCAGCACGCGGGCGCGCGCTGATTCGATCTCGGGGCGGGCCCGGCTCCAGAATTCGGCCCCGCCCACCAGCAGCTCGAGGCCGGCCCCATTCCGGATCACAGTACGGCGCGGATCACCAGCGGGACGAGCGCCACGGCCGCGAAGCGGAGGAAGCGGCCGAGCGTACCGAATACCAGGAAGCCGCGGAAATCGAACCTGGCCAGGCCGGCCGTGATGGACGTGAGGTAAAAGGGCGGCACCCCCGACAGGGCGCTCGTGAACAGGATCGTGCCGCCCAGCCGCTGGTGCCGGTCCACCCGCGCCTTCGCCCGCTCCAGCCAGGTCCCCGCCCGTCCCGCCGGGACCATGATCACGCCGCGCCCGGCCAGGTACAGCATCGTCTTGCCGGACATCTGACCTACCGTGGTGAGTGCCACCACGCCCAGCAGCCACGACGGAGGCGCGGCCGCGGCCAGGCCGAGCAGCAACAGCTCGGCGTTGACGGCCGGCAGGAACGCGCTCACGAAGCTACCGGAGAGAGCGGACAGGCAGATGGCCAGCAACGGCATGGCGTGGAATACTCCCGGTGTTTCCCTGATGTGCAAGTGCCGGCGGCGCTCGGTTCGGTGCGCGGCGGGACGCCCGCCCGGTGTTTCCCACCGGGGTCGCCGCTCGTATCTTGGCGCTGCTCAGGGGCGGGAGCCGGCCCGGTCCCACCCTGCCGTGTGCGTCGATCCCTTTGACCGGAGCAAGGTCCACATGCATTCGTCTGCAGCCGGAGGTCGCTCATGCTGAACCTCCTGCAAGCCGCGACCGAGGCTTCCCATGCCGGTGGCGAAGCCAGCCTGATACTACCCGACCTGGGGTCGGAACAGTTCCTGGGGATGAGCGGCAGCACGCTGCTGTCGTGGGGGCTGCTGGTGTGCCTGGGCGGCCTGTTCTTCGGGCTCATGGTGTACCGGCGGCTGCGCGGCCTGCCCGTGCACCATGCCATGCGCGAGGTCTCGGAGCTGATCTACGGCACCTGCAAGACCTACCTGATCACCCAGGCCAAGTTCCTGCTGGTACTCGAGGCCTTCATCGCGCTGATCATCATCGTCTACTTCGGGGTGCTGCGCGATCTCGGGGCGATCAAGGTGGCCGCGATCCTGCTGTGCAGCGTGATCGGGATCATGGGGAGCGCGGGCGTGGCCTGGTTCGGCATGCGCGTCAACACGCTCGCCAACTCCCGCGCCGCGTTCGCGAGCCTCCGGGGCAAGCCGTTCCCCACCTTCTCCATACCGCTGCAGGCCGGCATGAGCGTGGGCACCATGCTGATCAGCGTGGAGCTGGCCTTCATGCTGCTGATCCTGCTGGTGGTGCCGGGCGACTTCGCCGGTCCCTGCTTCATCGGCTTCGCGATCGGCGAGTCGCTGGGCGCGTCCGCGCTGCGCATCGCGGGCGGCATCTTCACCAAGATCGCCGACATCGGTGCGGACCTGATGAAGATCATCTTCAACATCAAGGAAGATGACGCGCGCAACCCGGGCGTGATCGCCGACTGCGTGGGCGACAATGCCGGTGACAGCGTGGGCCCGACCGCGGACGGCTTCGAGACGTACGGCGTCACCGGGGTGGCGCTGATCTCGTTCATCGTGCTGGCCGTGCAGCCGGAGATGCGCGTCGAACTGCTGGTCTGGATCTTCGCCATGCGCATCATGATGATAGTGGCGAGCT
>VEPF01000233.1:11984-19825 GCA_012027055.1 Gemmatimonadota bacterium
CGGCGCCTATTTCCTGAACCAGGCGGGGGCGCACGCGCGGCGGGCGCAGGCCGACCGCTTCAACTTCGAGCACCCGCTTACCTCGCTGGTCTGGCTGACTTCGCTGGTCTCGATCGGGCTCACCTTCCTGGTCTCCGCATTGCTGATCCCCGACCTGGGCGACGGCACGCTGTGGTGGAAGCTGGCCGCGATCATCAGCTGCGGCACGCTGGCCGGGGCCGCGATCCCGGAGATGGTCAAGGTGTTTACCTCGGTGAACTCCGGGCACGTGCGCGAGATCCTGGCGGCCACGCGCGAGGGCGGGGCTTCGCTGAACATCCTCTCCGGCCTGGTGGCGGGGAACTTCAGCGGCTACTGGATGGGGCTGGTGATCCTGGGTCTCATGTCCGCGGCCTACGGCTTCTCGACGCTCGGCCTGGTGGATATCATGCAGGCTCCCGCCGTGTTCGCGTTCGGGCTGGTGGCCTTCGGCTTCCTGGGCATGGGCCCCGTCACCATCGCGGTGGACTCCTACGGCCCGGTGACGGACAACGCGCAGTCGATTTACGAGCTGTCCACCATCGAGCAGATCCCCGGGATCTCCGACGAGCTGCAGCGCGACTTCGGCTTCCGGCCCGACTTCGAGAACTCGAAGGGGTTCCTGGAGGAGAACGACGGCGCCGGCAACACCTTCAAGGCCACGGCCAAGCCGGTCCTGATCGGGACCGCGGTGGTTGGTGCCACCACCATGATCTTCTCGATCATCATGATCCTCACGGTCGGGCTGACCCAGAACCTGGACAAGCTGTCACTCATGCATCCGCCCTTCCTGCTCGGGCTGATCACGGGCGGCGCTGTGATCTACTGGTTCAGCGGCGCGTCCATCCAGGCGGTGGTCACCGGGGCGTACCGAGCGGTGGAGTTCATCAAGGCGCACATCAAGCTGGAAAGCGTCGAGAAAGCGTCGCTGCACGACTCCAAGCGGGTGGTGGGAATCTGCACGCAGTACGCGCAGCGGGGCATGATCAACATCTTCCTGGCCGTGTTCTTCGCGACCCTGGCCTTCGCCTGCGCCGAGCCCTTCTTCTTCATCGGCTACCTGATCTCGATCGCCACCTTCGGGCTGTACCAGGCCTTCTTCATGGCCAACAGCGGCGGGGCCTGGGACAACGCCAAGAAGATCGTCGAGACCGAACTCAAGGAGAAAGGCACGGAACTGCACGCGGCCACCGTGGTGGGTGACACGGTGGGCGACCCGTACAAGGACACTTCGTCCGTCTCGCTCAACCCGATCATCAAGTTCACCACGCTGTTCGGGCTGCTGGCGGTGGAGCTGGCGATCGAGCTGCCCACCACCATCCGGGCGTGGCTGGCGATCGGGTTCTTCCTGGCGTCCGCGTCCTTCGTGTGGCGGTCGTTCTACCGCATGCGGATCCACGGCCTAGCGGTCGAGAAAGCAGCCGGAAAGGCAGCCGTGGCGGCCTAGCCGACAGGCACGGACGGAAGCAAGAGAAGGGGCACCGGGGGGTTACCCCGTGCCCCATACGGCTGGGGCCGGCCGCGAATGCGGCGCGGATCCTCCAGGCTACGGCCGCCTGGTGTGAATCAGGATGACGCCGTTGGAGGTCTGGTCGTCGCGTGCACCGAAGATCATGAAGGCCTCGAGCGGCCTGCTGTACTCGATGGCGCTTACCCTGGCCAGAGGAACTCCGTCCAGCTTGTCCTCCAGGTCTTCACCGCCAAGCGTGCCCTGGGTCCAGCGCCAGGGCGCGTCCGGCAACTGCTCCGGGCGGCGGGCTTCCACCATCAGCGAGTCGATGCTGACCACGCCGGCGAGGACGGAGAGCACGCCGTCCGGATCGTCGAGCGGCACCCCCGTCGCATCCAGGGCGAGCGCGCCGGACTCCAGCAACTCGTTCCCTGGCTCCACGCCGGCGGGGCGGGGCAGCGGCACGCGCACGTACCAGCGGCTGACCCGCGGGAAACCGTCCGCATCCACCCTGAAGCCGACCGCGCCGGCGGCGCCGCGCGGCAGCTCGCCGCGCGGGTCCCGGTACTGATACTCGAGGGCATGCAACTCGGCCGTGGCCCGATCCAGCCACAGCACGCCCTCGATGCCGACCGACGCCTGATCGGGCAACGGACGAAAGCGCAGGCCCACGCGGCCCGGGACAGCGCCTTCCGCCACTTCGTACACGCAGTGGGCCTGGAGGAAGCCCGGAGCCAGCAGCGCGGCCGGCCCGGCGACGGCATAGGCCGGCGCACCGCTGCTGTCCGGCCCGGCGAAGCTGCCACCGGGTTGTCCCTCCGGCAAAGGCGGGAACGGCATGCCGCTCTCGACGAACGGCCGCTGCTCGATGACGCCCGTGGAGAAACCGTAGTCGCGGTCGAGGCGGCGGACGTAGCGCACCCCGCGCACGCGCAGTAGCCCGGCTTCTTCCGCGAGTGCGGCGACGCGCAGGTACCGGACCGCGTGCGCCCAGAGCGATCCGACGGCACCCCCGGGGGACTCCGGCGCGCAGGCCACCCTGCCCATGCGCACGCTCCCCAGGCCGACCGGCCCGGAGTCCTCCTGGCGGATTCCCAGGGACACGGTGTTGCTCGGACCGACCAGGAATGGCTGGCCGGTCGCGGCCGGTCGACCGATCCGCTCGACCCGCACGGTATAGCGGCCGGCCCCGACGTGACCGAACGAGAAGTCGCCGCCGCGGTTCGAGACGGCCACGCGCACCGGTGCGCCCTGCGCATCCAGCAGCGTGACCAGGGCGGCGGGAAGGGACGTGCCGGCGGGAGTCGTCAGGCGCCCGCGGACCGCCTGCGCTTCCGCGCTCCCGGACAGCAGCACCAGCAATGCACAGCCGCAGCAGCAGGCGCGGATCACTGCCAGCTCTTCAGCCAGGCGTGGCAAGGGCTACTTCGCGCTCTCGCCTTCCGGCGGGCGGTACATCCCGTCCCGTCCCGTCCCCATGTACTGCGACCAGGTCAGGTACTTCGGCGTGGGCACGTTCAGGTCGAGCCGGATCAGTTGCGTATACAGATCCCGCCAGGTCGGCGTGCCCGTCCCCGGCTTGATGCCCCAGGCGACGCCGATCAGCTCGAGCTTGCCGGTGCGGCGCGGGTCGGCGAGCACCGGCGTGGTGGTCAGGTTCACCGACACGTCATGCGCGATCAGGGTCTTGGATGGCGCGTGCAGGATGTGGATGCGCGCGGCCTGCGCGCGCGGATAGCGCACCGAGAAGAAGATCAGCTCGTCGATGCCGTCGCCGGTCAGATCGACGGCCAGGGGCGCGCCGCCGGGCGAGAAGTCATCGCGGTACTCGTACATCACGTTCCCGTTCCTGGCATCGAAGAGCCGGTGCACGCTGGCCTTGTACTGCGGGAAGATGCCGACGCCGCGCGACACCAGCAGGCCGAGGCGGCCGTTCTGCTCGATGCGCACCACGGCCGGCTGGTGATACGATTCCTCGCCGGTGGTGACGTGCTCCCACAGCTGCTTGCGGTCGGAGCCGGAGATCGCGACGAGTCGTCCGTCGAAGGTGCTGATGACCATGTCCGGATCGTTGTCGCCCGTGAGCTCGATGAAGGTGGGCGGCGCCATCACGCCCTTCTTCTCGCCGGGCGTCACCAGCTGCTCGGAGCGGGCCGCGAAGGTGCCGTCCAGGAGCGCGACCACGGGCACGCGGTATGCCGAACCTCCGTCCGACTCGCCGCCCGTCGCGTAGTACAGCCACTCCTGCCCGTCCGGGCGGCGGTACGTGACCAGGCCCTGGTAGCTCTCCTTCTTGTCCGGGGTCATGTTGGTCGCCAGCACCCTCCCGTCCCCGCCGGAGACCACGAGCAGGAAGGCGGGATCGCGGGGCGTGTTCGGCAGCCGGGTATCATCGCCGCCGTACACCACGGCCACGTCGGGAACGCCATCCGCGTTGCGGTCGCCGATCACCACCGGCGTGAAGAAGTTGTAGGGCTCGGGCGTGATCGGCAGTTCGGCGCGCTGCACACGCCACAGCACCTGTCCATCCCTGCCGTTGAACGCGGCGAACGCGCCCTCGCGGCCACCCATGAAGACGTCGGGCACGCTGTCGCGGTTCAGGTCCGCGAAGATCGCGACCGTATGGGCGTCCCCGGTGTGCGGGGCTTTCCAGAGCAGCTGCCCGGTCTGGCCGGAGACCGCGGTGACGTACCCGGCCGGATCCGGCTCCTTCGCGAAGTAGTACCGGCCCTGCGCCGGCATGGTGCGGTCGCGGCCGCTGCCGAAGACGATGTCATCGACGCCGTCGCGGTCCAGGTCGGTGAGCGCGGGCGATGAGAAGGTCGCCAGGTCGACGGTCACCGGGGGGAACAGCTCGGCGAAGGTCGGGGCCGGCGGCGGCTCGGACTTGCCGCAGCCCGCGCTCGCCAGCGCCGCGGTCGCGGCCAGGATCGCGCAGGTCAGGGCGTAGTGACGAGGCATGGCTTTGCCTCACGCGTGGGGGAGCGGTTCAGGTACCGGCGGCCAGTGTAGGCGGCCCGGAGCACCGTGGTCAAGGCAACGCTAGTAGTGGCAGACCACGCAGTCGGTGCGCACGCCGCGCAGCTCGTGGCACGCGATGCACCAACTCATGGTCAGCGGCTGATTGAGTCCCAGGTCGCGTTTCAGCTGGACCGGGCCGTGGCACTCCTGGCAGTACACGCCGGAGCTGCCCACGGAGACGTGTCGCATGTGCGGGAAGTGCACGTGGTCCGGCAGATCGTAGATGCGCACCCACGGGATCGGCTTCTGCGCCCGCCAGTAGGCGACCAGCTTCTGCACCTCGGGCTTCTCCGCACGCACGGTGGGCACGCCCGCGGGGATGTGACAGTCCGCGCAGATCTTCACGGCCGGCATGCCCGCATCCTGCGAGCCCTCCGCCGAGGTGTGGCAGTACATGCAGTCCATCCGATTCAGGGCGGAATGGAACTCGTGCGGGAAGGCGATCGGCTGGGCGTGCGGCGGCGGGGTGCGATTGGCGCCGATGGCCAGCAAGGCGAGGATGAGCAGGCCGACGCCCGCGAGCAGGGCCCGTTCCAGCAGTTTGCCCATCTTCAGCTCGACCCGCTCCGATCCATGCGCGGCTCCTCCGACCGGTGTGCCAACGCCGGTCTTGCGCCCCCTGCGAACTCCCTGCGGCGGACGCAAAGGCCTGTGCGCACAAGATTTACATATTGCCGGAAACCGGCCGGGCCGGCAACCTGGCACGCGCTCGTAATCGCCCCGCCGGCGCGTGCCGTGCTTCGCGGCGGCCTAGCCGGTAACCGCTCCCTCGGAAGCGGAACCTACCAGCCGCGCGTACTTGGCCATCACACCCGTGCGGTAGGCCGGCGCGGGTGGTGACCACGCGGCCAGGCGGTGCGCCAGCTCGGCGGCAGGAACCTCGAGATCGAGGCGGCGGTTCGGGATGTCGAAGACGATGACGTCGCCTTCCCGCACCGCCGCGATGGGACCGCCCACCGCGGCCTCGGGCGCGACGGGGCCGGCCACCAGCCCGTGGGTCGCGCCGGAGAAGCGGCCATCGGTGAGGAGCGCGACCTGCTCCTTGAGCCCGGCGCCGGCGAGCGCTGAGGTCACACCGAGCATCTCGCGCATGCCAGGTCCGCCCCGCGGGCCTTCGTAGCGGATGACGAGGACGTCGCCCGGCTCGATCGAGCGGGCCTGCACCGCGGCGAACGCATCCTCCTCGCGCTCGAAGACGCGGGCCGGGCCGCGGTGATACACGCGTTCGTGTCCGGCCACCTTCACCACGCAGCCTTCCGGCGCGAGCGAACCCTTGAGGATCACCAGGCCGCCGGTGGGCTTGAGCGGGTGTGCCAGCGGCCGCACTACCTGCTGGCCTTCGGCCTCCCGCGCCCTCGCCGCCTCCTCCGCGAGGGTGAGCCCGGACACCGTGGGCAGGTCGGCCGGCAGCCCGCCCGCGATCAGCCGCTGCAGGATCAGGCGGACGCCGCCCGCCCGGTGCAGGTCGGGAGCGACGAACCTGCCGCCCGGCTTCAGGTCCGCGAGCAGGGGCGTCTCGTCCGCCCAGCGCTGGAAATCATCGATGGTGAACGGCACGCCCGCTTCCTTCGCCACCGCCAGCAGGTGCAGCACCGCGTTGGTGGAGCCGCCCGAGGCCGCCACCACGGCGGTGGCCACGCGCAGCGACGCGCGGGTGATGATGTCGCGCGGGCGGATGTCCCGCTCGATCAGGTCCAGCACCAGCCGCCCGCAGCGCCGGGCCTCCTCCGCCTTGTCCGCGTCCAGCGCGGGCACGGTGCCGCTGGACATGGGCGAGATGCCGAGCGCCTCGAAGGCGGTGGCCATGGTGTTCGCGGTGAACTGGCCGCCGCACGCGCCCGCGCCCGGGCAGGCCGCGCATTCCAGCTCGTGCAGCTCCGCGTCGGTCATGCGCCCCGCCGCCGCCGCGCCCACACCCTCGAACACGTCCTGGATGGTGACATCCCGGTCCTGGAATCGGCCGGGCAGGATCGAGCCGCCGTACAGCATGAGCGAGGGACGGTCGAGCCTGGCCAGCGCCATCACGGCGCCGGGAATGGTCTTGTCACAGCCGCTCAGGGCAACGATGCCGTCGAACATGTAGCCGCGCGCCATGAGCTCGACCGAGTCCGCGATCACCTCGCGGCTGATGAGCGACGTCTTCATCCCCTCGGTGCCCATCGTGATGCCATCCGAGATCACGACGGTATTGAACTCCAGCGGCGTGCCGCCCGCCTGGCGCACCCCTTCCTTCACCCACTCGGCCAGCTCGCGCAGGTGCGAGTTGCATGGCGTGGCCTCGGTCCAGGTATTGGCAATCCCGACCAGCGGCCGCTCGAAATCCTCATCGTGCAGGCCGACGGCGCGGAGCATGGCGCGGGCGGCCGCACGATCGCGGCCGGCCGTGATGGTGCGACTGGGCAGGTTCCTCGTGGCAGCGCGACTCATGCGGCGGCAACCTCGCTTTCCGGCCGGCGGACCGGCGTGCGCCAGCCATAACTGTCCGGCGCCCGGCCCCGGGCAATGTCCAGCAACCGCTGCTGCAGGCGGCGGGTCACCGGACCCGCCGCGCCCCCGCCGATCACCACGTGGTCCACGCTCCTGATCGGCGTGATCTCCGCGGCCGTGCCCGTGAAGAACAGCTCGTCCGCGCCGTAGAGCAGCTCGCGGGGCACGCGTTGCTCGCTCACCGCGATGCCCAGCTCGCGCGCGAGCTCGAGCACGCAATCCCGGGTGATGCCATCCAGCATGCTGCCATCGATGGCGGGCGTGATCAGCCGGCCGCGCTTCACCAGGAACACGTTCTGGCCACTGCCCTCGCTGACCAGTCCGCCCGGCGCGAGCGCGATGCCCTCGTGGTAGCCGTTGGCCACCGCTTCCATGGTGATCAATTGCGAGCTGATGTAGTTGCCGCCCGCCTTGGCGAGCGCGGGATGGGTGTTGGGGCCGGGACGTTGCCAACTGGACACGCACACGTCCACGCCGCGCTCGAGCGCACCATCGCCCAGGTATGCGCCCCACGGCCAGCAGATGATGTAGGAATCGACCGGGCTCGCGGCCGGGTCGAGGCCGGCCGCGCCCACGCCGCGGAGCAGGATCGGACGGACGTAGCATTCCTCCAGACCGTTCCGCTCGACCAGGCCGAGGCAGGCACCGGCCAGCTGGGCATCCGAGTAGCCGGAGTCCATGCGCAGCACCCGCGCGGAGTCCTGCAGGCGCCGGATGTGATCCTGCAGCCGGAAGATGGCCGGGCCGTCGGGCGTGCGGTAGCAGCGGATCCCCTCGAAGACGGACGAGCCGTAGTGCACCACGTGGCTCATGATGTGGATGTTGGCGTCGGCCCACGGAATCAGCTCGCCGTTTCGCCAGATCC
>VEPF01000233.1:19835-23757 GCA_012027055.1 Gemmatimonadota bacterium
CTCCGGCGCCGGGCACCACTTCCTTCGGGTTGACGAACGGCATCATGCGCCGGAGCTCGCGCCCCACCCGCTCGATCTGGTGCTCGATGTCGCGGGCCCGGCGCTGCTTGAAGTTGGGCTGGCCGGCCCGGTTCTCGTCGATCCACGCCTTTGCGAACGTCCCGTCCTGGATCTCGACCAGCAGCTTCTTCATGGCTGCCCGGCTGGTCTCGTTGACCACCTGCGCGCCGGCCACGTAATCACCGTACTCGGCGGTATCGGAGACCGAGTAGCGCATGTAGTTGAGCCCGCCCTGGTAACACAGGTCCACGATCAGCTTGAGCTCGTGCAGGCACTCGAAGTAGGCGATCTCGGGCTGGTAGCCGGCCTCGACCAGCGTCTCGAAACCCGCCTTGACCAGCTCGGCCGCCCCCCCGCACAGCACCGCCTGCTCGCCGAACAGGTCCGTCTCCGTCTCCTCGGTGAACGTGGTCCGGAGCAGGCCGGCGCGGGTGCAGCCGATGCCCCTGGCATAGGCGAGCGCATCCGCCAGCGCGTGGCCGGAAGCATCCTGGTGCACGGCCACCAGGCCCGGTACGCCGCCGCCGTGCTCGAACACTTCGCGCACCCGATGGCCGGGCGCCTTGGGCGCGACCATGCTCACGTCCACGTGGGGCGGCGGCACGATCTGCCCGTACCTGATGTTGAACCCGTGTGCGAACATCAGCGTCTTGCCAGCGGCCAGGTGCGGCTCGATGGATTCGGCATACACCTCCGCCTGACGGGTGTCCGGCACCAGGATCATGATCACGTCGGCGGTGCGCGCCGCCTCCGCCACGGTGTGCACCGCCAGGCCCGCGGCCGCTGCCTTGGCCCGGCTCCTCGAGCTCGCCGGCAGCCCCACGCACACATCCAGGCCGCTGTCCCTGAGGCTCAGGGCGTGCGCATGTCCCTGGCTGCCGTAACCGATGATCGCGATGCGGCGACCGGCCAGCCGGCCCAGGTCGGCGTCGTTGTCGTAGTAGAGTTCCGCCATGTCTGGTTCACCAGGACTGAGGTTTGAGCAAATGCCGGAAGCGCCTGTCAGCCGGCGAGCGCGAGCAGCGGGGGCTTCTCGTCCGCCCGGAGCTCCGGCGCCGCCTCGTGGGCGAGCGAGCCGCGGATCATCGCGATCCGGCCGGTGCGCATCATCTCCTTGATGCCGAACGGCCGGAGCACGTCGAGGCAGCGGTCCACCTCGGACGGCTCGCCCGTGATCTCGATGACCATGGTGCTCGGGCCCAGGTCGGCCGTCCGGGCGCCGAACACGGCGCAGCACGCCACCAGCTCGGCCCGCACCGAGCCGGGCGCGTTCACCTTGACCAGGGCGATCTCGCGTTCCACCGTCGCGGACTCCGTCACATCCACGACCTTCAGCACTTCGATCAGCCGGAACAGTTGCCTGGTCACCTGGTCGACGTCGCTGCCTTCGGTGACGATCGTCATGCGGCTCACGCCGGGCAGCTCCGACCTGCCTACGGTCAGGCTGTCGATGTTGTAGCCCCGCCTGCGGAACAGGCTGACCACCCGGTGCAACACCCCGGGGTGGTCCTGCATGAGCGCCACGATGGTGTGTTTCAAGAGCTGACTCCGTTCCTGTGTGCGCCGGTTCCGGCGCCGTTGCGAATCCGCGACTGAGCGCGGCCGCCCGGAGGCGGCGCGCCCGGAACTGCGTGCGCCGGTTCCGGCGCCGTTGTGAATTCGTGACTAGGCACGCCCGCCCGGAGGCGGCGCGCCCGGAGTTGCGTGCGCCGGCTCGGAAACGCCGGTCAGCATGTCGCTGATGCTCTGGCCCTGCGGCACGATGGGGAACACGTTCGCTTCCCGTTCCACGCGGAAGTCGATCAGCACCACGCCCTCGTGGTCCCAGGCCTCCCGGATCGCGTCTTCCACCTGGCCGGTCGCCGTCACCACCATGCCCTTGAAGCCGTACGCCTGTGCGAGCATGGCGAAGTCGGGGCCGGTCAGCGGGGTACCGCTGTAGCGCCGGTTCTCGAACAGCTCCTGCCACTGCCGCACCATGCCCAGGTAGCCGTTGTTGATCACGGCGATCCGGATGTTGGTGATGCCTTCCTGCTTGATGGTCGCCAGCTCCTGGCTGGTCATCTGGAAGCCGCCATCGCCGCAGATCACCCAGATCGTCTGGTCCGGGCAGGCGAGCGCCGCGCCCAGCGCGGCCGGCACGGCGAAGCCCATGGTGCCGGAGCCGCCACTGGTGATGTGACTGCGCGGACTGATCCAGTCGATGAGCTGCGCCGCCCACATCTGATGCTGGCCCACGTCCGTGACCACCCGGCAGCGGCCGCGCGCGTGGAAGGCCGCGTTCAATCCCTGGTAGACGTCGTGAGGCATGAGGGCCGGGGTATCCGGCCGCTTCAGGTACCGCTGTTTGCCCTGGTGCTGCTGCTGCATGGCGCGGATGTGGGCCAGCCATTCGGTGCAGTCGCGCGGGGGCATTTCCTCCAGCAGGGCCGCCAGCACGCTGCGCGCATCACCGACGATGGCCACCTGCGCGGCCACGTTCTTCCCGAGCTCGGCGGGGTCGATGTCGACGTGAATGACCTCGGCGTGCGGCGCGAAGCTGGACACCTTGCCGGTGACCCGGTCGTCGAAGCGCGCGCCGATGCTGAGCAGGACGTCGCACTCCTGGATCGCCCGGTTGACGTGCACCCAGCCGTGCATGCCCGGCATGCCCAGGCTGAGCGGGTGATCCTCGGGAAACGCGCCCTTGCCGTGCAGCGTGGTGATCACCGGGATACCGGTCCGCTCCGCCAGCTCTCGCAGCTCGGCGTGGGCGCCCGACCAGATCAGGCCGTTGCCCACCATGAGCAGCGGCTTGGTCGCGCCCTTCAGCAGCTCGATCGCCTCCCGGATCTGCTCCCGGTCGCCGTGGTACCGCGGGCGGTAGCCGGGCAGCTGCAGGGACACGTCCCAGTCGGGAACGCTGCGCGCCTGCTGCGCATCCTTGGTGATGTCGATCAGCACCGGACCCGGCCGACCGGTCGCGGCAATGTGGAATGCCTCCTTGAAGACGCGCGGCAGGTCCTCGACCTTCGTCACCAGGTAGTTGTGCTTGGTGATCGGGACCGTGATCCCGGTGATGTCGGTCTCCTGGAAGGCATCCTTGCCGAGCGCCGCCGAGGTCACCTGGCCCGTGATGGCCACCAGCGGCGTGCTGTCCATCCAGGCGTCGGCGATGGGCGTCACCAGGTTGGTCGCGCCCGGTCCGCTGGTCGCCACGCACACGCCGACCCTGCCGGTGGCGCGGGCATATCCTTCCGCGGCGTGGCCGGCGCCCTGCTCGTGGCGGCAGAGCACGTGGCGCAGCTGCGGGTACTCGGGCAGGGCGTGGTAGAACGGCATGATGGCGCCGCCCGGGATGCCGAAGATGAGCTCGACGCCCTGGCGGACCAGTGCCTCGCAGATGATCTGTGCTCCCGTTCGCTCTTCTGACATCGAACCCCTTCTCGCGGCAGGATCCGCGCTGCTGATCGTGGTCGGCCCGGCACCGCGGTGCGTTGGCGCCCCAGCGCAGCCGCCCGGAGGCGGCGCGCCCGTGGGCTGCCAGTGCCGGCGCTGCTTCAGGACGGCGCGCCCGGGCGCGCCGCCGGCCGCTGCTCCGCTACCGCCCGGGCGGCGGCCGCGCCGACCGTCGCCGTGTCCTCCCATGCCTCGCCCGCCCGTACCAGGTCCTTGGTGCGCAGCCCGCGCTCGATGACGCCGGCCACCGCGCCCGCTACCGCGTCCGCCGCCTCGCCCAACCCGAGCGAATGGCGCAGCAGCAACGCGACGCTGAGGATGGTCGCGAGCGGATTGGCGATGCCCTGCCCCGCGATGTCGGGCGCGGAGCCGTGGCTCGGCTCGTAGAGGCCGGGCCGCGTGTCACGGCCGGGAACGGGCGCGC
>VEPF01000233.1:23767-33206 GCA_012027055.1 Gemmatimonadota bacterium
CCGAGCGATGCCGATGGCAGCAGGCCCAGCGAGCCGGCGAGCAGCGAAGCTTCGTCCGTCAGGATGTCGCCGAACATGTTCTCGGTGACGATCACGTCGAAGTCGGCCGGCCGCCTGATCAGGTGCATGGCGCAGGCATCGACGAGCATGTGCTCCAGCCGGACGTCGGGATACTCCTCCTGCAGCACGGCAGCGGTGACCCGGCGCCAGAGGCGGGAAGTCTCCAGGACGTTCGCCTTGTCCACCGACGTGAGTCTCCCCCGCCGCTCTCTCGCCAGGCCGGCCGCCACTCGCACCACGCGCGCGATTTCCACCGCGTCGTAGGTGCAGACATCGGTCGCCTGCTCGATGCCGTCGACCACCTCCCGCCGCTTCTCGCCGAAGTAGATCCCGCCCGTGAGCTCCCGCACCACCAGCAGGTCCACGCCCGCCAGCAGCTCGGGGCGAATCGGCGAGGCGGCCGCGACCGCGGGGTATGGCCTGACCGGCCGGAGGTTGGCGAACAGGCCCAGGGCGCGGCGGAGCCCGAGCAGCCCCTGTTCCGGACGCACCGCCGCGTTCGGGTCATCCCACTGCGGGCCACCCACGGCGCCGAGCAACACGGCATCCGCAGCACGGGCGGCCTCCAGGGTGGAGGAGGGCAGGGCGGTGCCGGTCGCATCGATGGCGCAGCCGCCGAGCAGTTCCTCCCGGAACTGGAACTCGTGGCCCCAGACGCGAGCCACCGTGCTCAGCACCCGCACGCCTTCGGCGGCCACCTCCGGC
The DNA here is from genome assembly GCA_012027055.1 of Gemmatimonadota bacterium. Taxonomy (GTDB): domain Bacteria; phylum Gemmatimonadota; class Gemmatimonadetes; order Longimicrobiales; family RSA9; genus VEPF01. The sequence goes on from VEPF01000233.1 coordinate 24,533, forward strand.
CCCACGCCATCGCCGGGCAGCACCAGGATCGACGCTTTCATGAAGCGGCTCCGCTGCGCACCGCGAACGTGCCAATCCTCGGCGGGTGTGCCGCCTCATAGTCACGGATCGCCGGCTCTGCACCGAGCAGGAACCCCAGCTGGTCCACGCCGTGCAGCAGGCAGTGCCGGGCGAACGGATCGATGGGGAAGGTTACGCTCGTGCCGTCCGGCAGGGTCAGGGTCTGACTCGCCAGATCGACGGTCACCGCGGCCTCGGGCTGCCGCTGCAGCTGCTGCTGAAGCGACTGGTGAACGCCGGCAGTGACGGTGACCGGCAGCAGCCCGTTGTGGAGCGAGTTGTTCCGGAAGATGTCGGCGAAGAAGGTGCTGATCACAGCGCGGAAGCCCCAGCCGGGCAGCGCCCAGGGCGCGTGCTCGCGCGACGAGCCGCAGCCGAAGTTGTCGCCGGCCAGGAGCACCTCCGCGCCGCGCGCCGCGGGTTGGTTCAGCACGAACTCGGGGTCGGGTGCGCCGTCCGGCGCATAGCGCCAGTCGGCGAAGAGGCCGGCACCGAGCCCCGCCCGGTCGGTGACCTTGAGGAACCTGGCCGGGATGATCTGGTCGGTGTCGATGTTCGCGATCGGCAGCACCACCACGCGCGCAGTGAACGAGGTGATCCGGTTCATGCGACCCCTCGCTTCCTGCACTCGCCGCCCGCCAGCCTGCGTGCATCCGCGACGTGTCCGCTCACGGCACTGGCCACCGCGGTGAGCGGCGAGGCGAGGAAGGTCCGGCCGCCCTTGCCCTGGCGGCCCTCGAAGTTCCGGTTGCTGGTGCTGACCGCGTACTGGCCGGGCGCGAGCTGGTCGCCGTTCATGGCGATGCACATGGAGCAGCCCGCTTCCCGCCATTCCGCGCCCGCGGCCTCGAAGATCTCCCTGAGTCCTTCCGCCTCTGCCTGGCGCTTCACCGGCTGCGATCCCGGCACCACCAGCAGCCGCACGCCGGACGCCACCCGCCGCCCGGCGCTCGCGCGGGCGGCCAGCCGCAGGTCGCTGATGCGGGAATTGGTGCAGCTGCCGACGAACACCACGTCGACGGGCTGGCCGAGCAGCGGCCGGCCGCCCTCGAGGCCCATGTAGTCGAGCGCCTTTCGCAGGCTGGCGCGGCGCGCCGGGTCCGCCACCTGGTCCGGGTCCGGGACCGTGCCGTCAACCGGCATGCCCATGGCCGGGTTGGTGCCGTAGGTGATCATGGGGGAGAGCGTGCCGGCATCGATTTGGACCACGGCGTCGTAGGTGGCGCCCGCATCGCTCGCCAGCTCGCGCCACCCGCGCACCGCGCGCTGCCACGCCTCGCCACGCGGGGCCGCCGGCCGGCCCTCCAGGTACGCGAACGTGGTCTCGTCCGGCGCCACCAGTCCGGCCCGGGCGCCCGCCTCGATCGACATGTTGCAGATGGTCATCCGCTCTTCCATGGACAGCGCGCAGATGGCGGAGCCCGTGTACTCGACGACGTGACCGGTGCCGCCACCGGTGCCGATCTGCGCGATGATCGCGAGGCTGATGTCCTTGGCGGTGACACCTGGCTGCAGGCGGCCGTCCACGCGGATCTCCATGGTCTTCGGCCGCTGCTGCAGCAGGCACTGCGTGGCCAGTACGTATCCGACCTCGGACGAACCGATGCCGAAGGCGAGCGCGCCGAAGGCGCCGTGCGTCGAAGTGTGCGAATCACCGCACACGATGGTCATGCCCGGCTGCGTGAGCCCCTGTTCCGGGCCGATCACGTGCACGATCCCTTGCAGGTCGTGGCCCAGCTCGAGCAGCGGCACACCGAACTCCGCGCAGTTCTGCGCCAGCTGCGTCAGCTGCGCCGCCGCCAGTGCGTCGCCAATGCGGTAGCTGCCATCGCGCTGCCGCGGCGTGGTGGGAGTCGAGTGGTCCATCGTGGCAATGGTCTGGTCAGGGCACCGCACGGTCAGGCCCCGCCGGCGCAGCTCGGTGAACGCCTGTGGCGACGTGACCTCGTGCACCAGGTGCAAATCGATGTACAGCACCGCCGGGGTCTCCGGCGTTGCTGCCCTGACGGTGTGGCCGTCCCAGATCTTCGCGAACAGGGTACGCGGGCTCGCCATCGACTACGGCCCCCACAGGTGCAGGAAGGAGTGGTGTGGCGCCTGGTGAGGGGCCCTGACCGGACGCGCCGGCGGCTGCGGGTGGTGCCCGTCGCGGTCGCGCAGGAGTGGCAGCTCCAGGGAATCCCAGAGTGCCTGCCAGCTGGCCTCGATGATGTCGACCGAGCAGCCCACGGTGCACCAGCGCTCGTCGCCCCGCGCCGATTCGATGAACACCCGCGCCCGGGCGGCCGTGCCCTGGTGGGGGTCGATGGTGCGCACCCGGTAATCGACCAGGCGCACATCCCGCAGCGCCGGATAGTGGGGCACCAGCGCCGTGCGGATGGCGCGGTCGAGAGCCTGCACCGGACCGTCGGCCTCGCCGGCGGTATGCAGCACGACGTCGCCCACCCGCAGCCGCGCCATCACCTGCACGGAGGACGCGCCCGCGCCCTGCTTTCCGACGATGGCCGTGAAATCGATCAGCGCGAACGGCGCTCGGTAGTCCGGGGCCGACCGGCGGACCAGCAGCTCGAACGAACCGCCGGCGGCCGCGAACCGGAAGCCGCTCCGCTCCAGCTCCCCGAGCCGCTCCGCCACGATGCTCTCCCGGCCGTCCAGCTCCAGGCCCAGCGCCTCGGCGCGTATGCGTACGTTGGTCTGCGACATCACACACCCCACAGGTAGTTGTCCTGCTCGATGGCCGCGGCCTCGAGCGTCTGAGCGTGCGCCGCCTTGTTCAGGGCGTGCAGGTAGGCCCGGACCGCGCCCACCACCACATCGGGCGATGCACCCCGGCCCGTGAAGGCCTTGCCCTGCACCTTCACGCGCAGATTCACCTCTCCGACTGCATCCGGACCGCCCGGGTTGGCCTGGATCTTCAGGTCCTCCAGCTCCACCTGGAACGGGATCAGCGCATCGACCGCCGCGAACGCCGCAGCCAGCGGACCGTCCCCGAAGCTCACGGACAGCTCGGTCGGGACGCCGTTGTCCTCCAGCCTGGTCCTCGCCTCCGCCTGCCGCTTGCCGCAGACCACATCGAGGGCCGCCAGCCGGAACCGCTCGGGCACATCTTCCATGGTGCCGTGGTGGAGGATCGAGATCAGGTCCTCGTCGAGGACGTACTTCTTCTGGTCGGCGAGCAGCTTGAACAGCTTGTAGGCCCGATCGAGCGCGTCTTCGGCCAGCTCGTAGCCCAGCTCCCGATAGCGGCGCCCCAGGGCATTCCGCCCGGAGTGCTTGCCGAGCACCAGCTGCGACTCCGGCACACCGACCAGCTCGGGCGTCATGATCTCGTAGGTGGAGCGCTCCTTGATCACGCCGTCCTGGTGGATGCCGGCTTCGTGCGCAAACGCGTTCCGGCCGACGATGGCCTTGTTCGGCTGCGGCTGGATGCCGGTGATGTACGCGAGCAACTGGCTCGCGCGATGCAGCTCGCGGGTGTTGATGCCGGTGTGGTGCTGGAAGGCGTCGTGCCGGACCGCCAGCGCCATCACGACCTCTTCCAGCGCGGCGTTGCCGGCCCGCTCGCCGATGCCATTGATGGTGCACTCGACCTGGCGGGCGCCCGCCTCGATGGCCGCCAGCGAATTGGCGACCGCCAGCCCGAGGTCGTTGTGGCAGTGCACGCTGACCACGACGTCGTCGATGCCGGGCACGGTCCGGAAGAGCGTGGCGATCGCCTCCCTGACCTGCGCGGGATGGGCGTAACCGACGGTATCCGGGATGTTGATGATGCGGGCGCCGGCCTGGATGGCTACCTCGACGACGCGGCAGAGGAATGGCAGGCTGGTGCGGAGCGCGTCTTCCGGACTGAACTCGACCTCCTCCACCAGGGTCCGGGCATGGGCCACGGCCGTCGCGACCCGGTCCAGGCACTCCGCTTCGCCGATCCTGAGCTTGTGCTTGAGGTGGATAGGCGACGAGGCGAGGAACGTGTGCAGGCGCGGCCGGTCGGCATGCTGCAGCGCGGCCGCGGCCCGATCGATGTCGAGCGTGGTGGCACGCGCCAGCCCGGCGATCACCGGCCGTCGCACCTCGCGCGCGATGGTGCTCACGGCCAGGAAGTCGTCCTCCGAGCTGATCGGGAAGCCGGCCTCGATGATGTCCACGTTGAGCGCGTCCAGCTGCTGGGCGAGTCGGAGCTTCTCGGACGGAGTCATGGTTGCGCCCGGCGATTGCTCGCCGTCGCGCAGGGTCGTGTCGAATATCTCGATCCGCGCCATCCTGGTTCCTTCCGGCCTGAGGCCCCCAAAAAACAGCGGGCCTTCTCTTCTCGAGAAGGCCCGCTCGGTCTGCATCAGTGTGCTTTCAACTACTTCGCACTCGCAGCGCGCACGCGCCTTCTCCCGCAAGGCTGCTGATCAGCAGCAGCCCTACGAGCAGCAGGCTAAGCGCCAGGATGGCGAACAGTTGACTCATCGTGCAGCTATCTCCGAAAAACGACGTGCAGGTCACGACGCGGGGGTGATGCCCAGGAGTCCACGCCGCAGCAACGTTCGACGGACTGTAAGCGCCAGACCGCGCAGTGTCAAGATGAACGTGGCGCTCGCCGCCGCAGCGCAGCGCCGTGCGGGTGCGCGCGCGAGAGCCTACTCGAGCAGTCGGAGTCCGCGGCGGTTTGGACTGGCCGGGCTGCGTCCCGGCGCCCGGGTGGATTCGGCGTGTTCCGCAAGGCGCGCGCGCTGCACATCGCGTTCGTCGAGGACCCAGCCGGCCGGATCGACGAGGATGAGACCGTATCCGTGCGGGTGCTCGTGCACGTCACAGCAGGTGGCGCGGGCCCACGGATCTTCCCAGCCCGGCGCGGTGCCCAGCACCACGTGGAGGCCGCCGCCGCGTCGGTGGGCCTCGCGCATGAGCTCGTCGAGCCCGGGCTCGTCCGGATGGACCCAGGGCGCGGGGAGACGTTCGTCGAGGAAGCCCCAGCGCAGTCGCACGAAATGGTGGAGCCGGCCGTATTCGTAGAGGGCGTAGAGGGACCTGGCGTCGGCCTCGAGCCGTCGCCGCAGCCGGGTGTTATCACCGCGTTCGAGGTACGCCCGCAATTTCGCGGGATCGCCGAAAGGGCGCGCGATGCCGCAGCAGCCCTGCACGAGCAGCCCCGGGGTGATCTGCAGCGCCCGCCCCCAACTATTGAGCTTTATGGTCTTCTGCGGCGGCCCCAGCTCGGCCAGCCGGCGCTGACCGGGGTCGAACGCCAGCGCACGCAGGAGCTGGCGCACGTCCAGTCCGCCGATGACGTCATACCCTGTCAGCCGGGCGCGCACGCCGTCGAGCTGTGCGGCGGTGTACGTCTCCAGCGTCCGTTCGGCCACGTCGAGTAACGTCACCCTGGCCGGCTTCGCCGGTGGAAAGGCCACCACCAGAACGCGTCGCAACCGCGCCAGGTCGGCTCCGTGCGCGGCGCGCTCCGCCTCGACCCGCTCCAGGTGGGTGCGGAACGCATCCTCGTCCAGGTACCGGGCCGCGCGGTGACGGCGCTCGAGCGCCACGCGGTCGCGGACGGCGAGGCGCGCCGCCCGCAGCGCGCGATGAGCAGGCACCAGGCACCAGCTCCCGTCGGCTCGCACCTCGATGGCGCCTGCCCGCCAGTACGCGGCGGACTCGACGCGTAGGGAATGGTGGGGTGTCCAGCCGTTCACCTTTGCGACGACCTCCGGACCGGACAGGCCACCGCCGTGGGCATCGCGCCCCGCCAGCGCGAGCCGCTGGGCCGACCAGCTCGAGATGTCCCCGCCCCGGAAGGCTTCCTCGAGCTCCCGCACAGCCAGGGGCACCTCCGGGGCCGGCCGTGGCTCCGGCTCCGGCGGAGGCGGTAGCGGACGCTGGTGCCGCGGCGGACGCAGTCCTAAGCGGAAGGCCCAGAGGTCGAGCTCGTCGTCGTGCGGATCGAGCGCATAGAGGTCACCATCGCGATAGACGGGTGGGCGCGCCGGGCGGCAGCGGGAGAGCGAGCGGAGCGCGGCATCCGCCGGGCCGCGCCCGGCCTGCTCGAAGCGCTCGGCTGCTGCCGCCAGCGTCATGGGTGCGCCCTGCTCGAGCAGCGCCAACAGCAGGCGCGCGAAAGTGTTCGCCGCGGGATGGCGCGCCACACGGTCGAGGGACGGCACCTCGATACCGAGCACGTCGCAGTAGAGGTTGGCCTGTTTCATTGCCGGCGCTTGAACTGGCAGCTGAACGTGGTCGCCCGTGGCCCGGGACCGGGTCCCCGGCCGTGCTGATATTACGCCTTCTACTGGCCGGAAGCCGGAGCAGGCAAGTGGAGCAGCCCGGAAATTTCCGCTCCGAGCCGCTGCGGGTCCCGGCACACGTGAAATCGCCAGGCCCCCAGCTTACCCCAGTGGTTCACCGCCCGCACCCAGCGCTTCGCGGCCTCATGCTTTGCCCGGTCCTCGTCGTTCTCCTCGCCCTTGATCTCCAGGATCACCTTCGAGCCATCGGCGAGCTTGACGATGAAGTCCGGGTAGTAGCTCTGCGGCAGCTTCAGGAACTCGTACGGGATGGCCAGCTCGAGCCGCTCGTTGCGCGCGTACGCAAACACCGCCGCTGATGCCTCGAGCCTGAACGCCGCGGCCTGCTCTCAGGAGTTGGTGTCCGCGGCCACGTGGCTGATGTGGCTCTTCACGGTGGCGAAACACGGCTTCACGGTCTTGAAGTCCACCCCACTCGTGTCCGCGATCGGCCGGTTGCGGTTGAGCAGCGGGAGCAGCGGCGGCTCGCCAGCCGCATCATCCGGGTGGATGTGCATGGTGAGCAGCTCGGCCACGCGGCGGGCGTAGCGCTCGAGCCCCAGCTCACGCGGGTCGCAGCCGCGGAAAGGTCCTCTGGCACCTGCGGGCTTTCCTGCCGGAGCTGGTACTCATCGGCGGCTGGGTACCTCACCTGTACCGGAAGTATGGTGGCTTCCGCGAGTGGTCGGCCGGCCTCTCCCGGACTGTCGCGCTCGATCTGCAGATCTCAGCTCCGCTGGAGCAAGCGGCGGACGAGACGCTGCCGGAGGCGCTGCAGCGAGCGGGCCTGGAGCCCACGGCGAACGGGGCGCTGTGGGAAGGCGGCAGGCCCAGGGCCCGCCTCGAGTTCATGACCGCGCACCGCGGCCCGGCGGAGAAGCAGGGTGACGTCGTCCAGGTCGCTGGCCATCAGGGCCTGGCGGCGCTGTCGCTCGAAGGTCTCTCCCTGCTGCGGGACTTTGGCGCCGAGCTGTCGGTCCCCGTCGGCCGCGTGGGTGCAGCCGCTCACTTTGTCAGCGTGCGTGTGCCCACACTGGGAGCTTACGTGGTGAACAAGGCGATCACTTTTCCTCGCCGCCCTGCCGAGCAGCGGGAGGGGCTGAGTCCGAAGCGCTCCAAGGACATACTCTAGCTTCGCGACCTGATGGCGGCCGGTGACGAGGTAGTGCTGCGCATCGGTCAGGATCTGGCTGACCTGGTGGAGGCGGGCCGCGCGGCCGATCTGCACCACGCCGCATCGAATGCTTATTTACTGCTGCACGGAGCCGTGAACCGCTACCTGGTGGAAGCAGCGGCCGCACTCGCGGAACGGGAACGGCTCAGCCAGGGCGGAGCACGCGCCGACGCAGCAGGACGGATCGCCGATCTGCACGAGTTGCTACCGAACCCCCTGACGGGCACTTGATCACGGCCCGTGTCAGACCACCGCCAGAAGTGATGATGGCCGCTCCGACCCTTCCGGACAGACCTGCTTCGGAGCCTGCACTCCTTGTTCTCCCGACGACTCGTACATCCCGACCTGGCACCTCAGCGCGTCATGAGCACGCGGCAGATCGGCACGGCCGGTGGCGGCGGTGCGGGCACGCCTCGCACGGCACAGTTGGGGGCGGCAGCGGACCCGAGTCCCACGCCGTAGGCGAACTCCGTCTCCAGCTGCCCGTTTTCGGATCGCCACATCGCCGATTTGCCCGCAGCGTCCGTGACCGTCACGTAGAGCCAGCGTAGCGGGGACCCGGCTTCCATGCTGAGCTTCCCGACGGTGGTCGATTGGGCCGTGGCCGAGCCTGACACGTCCAGGTTGAGCGAGTACCAGCGGACGGTGTAGGCGCCCGTGCCCCCCGTGACGATCACCTGGTAGCTGACCGGGGCCGCCCCGTCCCAGGACGCGAGGAAGGTCGGGCCAGTGAAGGCGCTGACCGACAGGCTCTGGGCGACTGTGAAGGAGGCGGAGCCGCTCGCCCCATCGGGCCGCCGAACCGTCAGGCGATCGCTCACGATGGGAACGCCGGACGGCACCCGGAAGGTGATCCGGGTCGCAGTCCACGAGAGGATGGCGGCCCCACTGATGACGTAATTGGCGAAACGGAGGTCGCCGGGTACCGTCCCGAAGCCAGTGCCGGTGACCAGTACCGTGTCACCGACGAGCGCTGGATTGGGCAGGACGACGTCGACCTGGACGGCTGACGGCAGGGTCAGCTCGACTTCGGCGAGACTCTGGGTCGTGGGCAGCAGGCGCGAAATGCTGGCGAGGCCGAAGTCGGCGGAATCGCGCGGTGCCCCTGGCGACGTCGGCAGGTACACGCGCACGAAGTACGGCTTGCCCGGGAATAGCCTGGGAACGGCGACTG